>JAFAXJ010000458.1 GCA_019241095.1 Verrucomicrobiota bacterium
AACGGCTGGCTGAGCGGCCACGTTGGAAAGGTGTTGGTACTATAGCGCTCGTGGTAAATGCAGATGGCGGTGTCGTATTCCGGATCGTTAAGATCGCGATAAAATTTCTCCAACGAAACTGCTGTTAGCAGTCCCTTGTAAACGATCACGCGATGCGAAAATGATCCGATATAGAAGTTTCGGATCTTATCGTTGTGCGCGCGTTTTTCGATTTCGTTGCGAGCGAGAAATAGACGCCTTTCGTACTCCTCGTCGGCCATTCCGGCCGGGCGCCCAATCAGCACCTGCTCGATTCGTGGCATGGTAAGCTGAGCTTTTTCGCCTAGTACCATGATATTCAGCGGAACTTCTCGCCATCCGAACTGAAAAAGTTCCCGTGCTAAAAGGACTTCTTCAATAATTGCTTTCGCTCGAGCTTGCGCATAGGCGTTATCGTGTGGAAGAAAGACAAATCCAACACCCAGATCAGTGTCATTGTAGAGAGTGTGTCCGAGCTTGGCGATTTCGCGCCGGAAAAGCTTGTAAGGGATTTGGGTCATGACCCCGGAGCCGTCCCCCGTTTTGGCATCGGCATCCATTGCGCCACGATGGGCCATGTTACAAACCGAAGTTAGACCATATCGGAGAACGCGATTAGACCGTTGCCCATCGATCGCGGCGATAAAACCAACCCCGCAGGAGTCGTGCTCCTCCTCTGGTCGATATAAGCCCTTAGAAATACCCTGGATTTTATCAATAATCGCATCGTTCATGGCTGGCAAAATTGGGGACGATAAGTTTGTGGAAGTTGGATTCAAGACGAAACTAGATGATTTCTGACAATTTCTTGTCGCACTTTGGCAGGAGCATAGAATAATTTAGGCCCATTCAGGGTCTAAAATGGAGTTTATCGCGCAATTGAAGGGAGATTGCGCTCTGGTTCCGTTTTTCTACCCTGTTCCAGATAATGACATGAGACTTTTAGATGAGCAAGAAAAGGCGATCGTGCGTCAGCTTATTCGTGATCCGCGAGAGTCTGACAATGGAGTGGGCGAGCTGACAAAGGTAAATGTAAGGACGGTGAGCCGGAAACGGCAGCGTTTGGAGCAGGAAGGTATTTTATCTTACTATACAAATGTCGACTTGTCGGCTACGGGTACCCAACAGTTTAATGCGCGTCATTTATACATCATCAAATTTCGCGTAGGTATCACCTATAAGCAGCTACTAGATGAGATCAGGATGGAACCCAGTCAGACGGTGTTCACCGAAAGTATTTACGAAAGCCATATCGCCGAAATTGATGGAAAAGTAGCTTTACTTCTTTTTATCGACGGAGATAGCGATCTGGACATTGTCCAAAGGACCCATGAGGAATTGCTGCCGAATCTCTTGCAGAATCATGGAGCTGATTCAATCGAAGAAATCTCAACCATCCGCTTACTATCGCCGGTCAGGGTAATGCGGAACTATTTGCCGCTAGTCAATATGGAAAACGGCCTGATGAAGCGCGGTTGGCCGGACGAGGCGATTTATGTTGGGAGGTAAGGAGAGTTGGTAGTACTACTTTCAAGTTGTTGCATCTGGATATTGCCTCAATTTTCGCAAACGAGAGGTGGTGCTTGACTCGCATTGGGCTCTCGGGACCGATAAGCCCATGAGTCTCATGCGAAACTCGATCGAATTACGAAGGTTTGCGCGAGTTTTGCGGGATCGGGCCTTAGCCGATACTCGCAAAACATCGAAATCTGTCTTATGAACCAGACCAGTTCCTCTTAGATCGTCAAGTCCCGAGGCTGGAGCGGCATTTTGCTATCGAAGGAGGACTGCGGGAATGCGTGATATAGGTCCGACTTCAGAAACCGTCACTCTGAGCCAAATTGAAAACGCTTTCTGCGTTCCTCACCCGCCTGGATAGCTGCCTAGCAATTTCACAAACGTACAATGTTGCTCAAGATCAGAGATGGCTCGTTTTATCCGCGGATCTTCGCAATGACCTTCGATATCAACGAAGAAAAAATACTCCCAATTTTTGCGCTTGGATGGGCGGCTTTCGATTTTACTCATGCTGATTTTCAGTCGATTAAACGGCTCGATCGCCGAATAGAGCGCCCCAACCCTGTCTTGAACGCAAAACATGAGCGACGTTTTATCCCTACCGGTTGGCGGACAGGTCATATGCGAGATCACCAGAAAACGTGTCGTGTTGTTTGGGCTGTCCTGAACAGCTGGTTCCAAGATATCTAAGCGGTAATGTTCAGCGGCCATCGCTCCCGCCAGAGCTCCG
>JAFAXJ010000685.1 GCA_019241095.1 Verrucomicrobiota bacterium
TGACGAGGATAAGACATAAAGCTTCGCGAGTCGGTCAACATCCCCACGAACCGACTGAGCAGTCCGACGCTCGCCAGCGCATTAATTTGCCACTCCATCCCCTCTTTCTGATCAAGAAACCACCAACCGCTTCCAAACTGCAACTTCCCTGGAATCGAGCCATCCTGAAAATTACCTATCATTGTGGCCAACACATAGTTGTCGGCCGGATTGACATTATACAGAATCATTTTCGGCAGTTTTCCAGCTGTTTCCAACTGGTCGAGGTACCGGGCCAATGGTTCAGCTTGTGGCCAGTCGCCGATAGAGTCATACCCGGTGTCCGGGCCAAATTCTTGCAGTCGCCGGCGGTTTGCATTACGCAACGCTCCCAGGTGTAACTGCTTTGTCCAGCCCGCGTCGGCATCCAGTTCGCTAAAAAAGCTCAGCATGAAACTACGAAACTTCAGCATCTCTATCTCGCTGGGCATAACGCCAGAACGCGTCCGGGCATAGATCGCACTAGCCTCAGCTTCATCGCATGGCTCCGAATAGGTAAAAGGTATGCCTTGATCTGACAGCTTCGCCCCTAGAGATCCAAAAAAACCGTGCCGGGCTCGGAGCGAATCGAGCAAGCCAGCGAGCTCTGCAGCGCTCTGGCCGCTCGCCTTCTCCAGCCGCTCAAGCCAGCCTTGGTAAGCTTCGGCTTGATCGATCATGAATACCTTGTCCGGGCGGAATGCTGGGTAAACACGGGTTGGCAAGCTGCTGGTCCGAAGCGCTTGATGATGTGCCAGGTCGTCTGTCGGATCATCAGTAGTACAAATAACCGAGACGCTGAATTTTCGGAGGATCTGATGCACGGTGAGATCCTGAAGTTGCTCGTTCGCCTGCGCCCAAACCCGTGGGGCCGACTCCTCGTTTAGCAGTTCCTTGATTCCGAAGTAGCGCCTCAATTCCAGGTGGGTCCAATGATAGAGCGGGTTGCGAAGCGTTGCCGGGACGGTTCGCGCGAAGGCCAGAAACTTTTCATAATCGGTGGCGTCGCCCGTGATAAAGCGTTCGGGCACCCCGTTGGCACGCATCGCCCTCCACTTATAATGATCTCCGTAGCGGCCATCAGCGAGCCAGATCTGAGTCAGGTTTTCGAAACGCCTGTTGCCTGCAATGTCCGCCGGAGGAATATGGCAATGGTAATCGAATATGGGTTGCGGTTGAGCGAACTCGAAATACAGCTTTTCGCTGGTGCGATTTGTGAGGAGAAAATTTTCGGGAAGAAAGGAGTTATCCATCGTTAGAGGACCGGTCCAGGTTTGACCATTAGATAAGGCAGAGAAGAATTCAGGTCAAGTGGTCAGGCCTTGCTTTTTTGCTTGTAGTCCGGTAAGTTCTTTTTTTTATGCCGATACAGCCCATAGAGCCGCGCCGCTTGTACATGCAGATCGCCGACCAGGTCCGATCGCTCATCGCATCCGGAGAGTTTCCGCCCGGTAGTCGCCTTGCCGCCGAACGAGAATTGGCTAAGCGATTCGGAGTCTCACGCCCGACTCTCCGCGAAGCGCTCATTGCCTTGGAGGTGGAGGGCTACGTCGATGTGCGCCCCGGCTCTGGGATCCTCGTCACCATGCAGCAGCGCTCGGTGCCGGATGCTTCTGGCGAAGAGGGACCGCTGGAAATCTTGCGGGCTCGCATGGTCATTGAGGGCGAGATCGCGGCAGAAGCCGCCGCGACCATGGAGCCAAAGGACATTGCCGCACTCGAGCAAATTCTCGTCTTGATGAAGAGCGAGGCGGGCCGCGTGGACGCCGATCGGCAGTTTCACAGGTATATCGTTGCAAAACTTGAGAACAAGGTGCTGCTGCGTGTGGCGATGGAATTGTTTGAAAAGCGAGACACCCCGTTGGCCAGGCAGTTCGCCATCGATTTCGATTGCAGAAAGACCTGGGCCGCGGTTTTAACCGAATATCGCAGGATCTTGTCGGCGCTGGCCGCGCGCGATCCGGAGCAAGCCCGCAAAGCGATGCGTCACCATTTGCGCAAGGCGCACGATCGCTGGGCCCGAAACCTGGATCGCGGGACCAGAGCCAGTCCGGTCGACGGCCTCCGGCGATTCTCTCCCGCTGGGAACACTGCTTCCTCCAGTGGTTCAGTGCGGGTGTGAGCTCGGCACGAACCCTGGCAGCCTGATCCGCCAACGAAGTGTCGGCGGCCGTCGGTCTTACCACTTGACCCTGCTAAAAACGCGAGCAAGTTGATCTCTCCCTAACCAAAGACACCCATGTCCTTCCAAACCATCTCACGAACCAGTTTGGCTGGTTCTTACCTCAGCAGGGAGCAGGTGCTCGAGCTAATCCGCGAAGCCTGCCCAATTTCGGAGTATCGCGGAAAAAAGGTGCTTCTGATTGTTCCGGATGCGACTCGGACCTGCCCCCTTGGAATGCTTTTTAAGGGCATTTTCGCGCAGGTTGGCACGGTGACGGCGGTGCTCGACGTCATGATCGCACTGGGCACCCATCAGCCGATGAATGAGGAGGCGATTTGTTACCGACTCGAAATCTCTCCGGAGGAGCGTCGCGGGAAATACGGCGCCGTCAGGCTTTTAAACCATGAGTGGGATAACCCTTCCGCCCTCAAAAACATCGGTACGATACCAGCTCAGGTTATTAAAGAGTTGAGCGGCGGCTTGTTTTCCATGGATGTGCCCGTCAACGTTAATCGCCGAATCTTTGACTACGATCAGATAATCATCGTTGGCCCGGTTTTTCCGCACGAAGTGGTCGGGTTTTCCGGGGGGAATAAATACCTGTTCCCGGGGGTGAGCGGACCCGAAGTGTTGAACTTTTTTCATTGGCTCGGGGCGGTAGTCACTAACCCCATGATCATCGGCAACAAATACACCCCGGTGCGCAAGGTCGTGGATCATGCTGGCTCAATGGTAACAGTGCCCAAGCTCTGTTTTTGTATGGTCGTGGATCACGCGCAACTGGCAGGACTTTTTGTCGGCTCGCCGGAAGGGGCCTGGGACGAGGCAAGCAACTTGTCCCGGACATTCCATATTACGTACAAGGAGCGCCCCTTCCACACGGTGCTCTCGTGCGCGCCACTGATGTACGATGAACTGTGGGTGGGCGGCAAATGCATGTACAAGCTTGAACCGGTCGTTGCGGACGGAGGCGAACTCATTATCTATGCGCCCCATATCCATGAAATCTCGATCACCCACGGTGCTCTCATCCGCAGAATCGGCTACCACTGCCGGGATTACTTTTTAAAACAGTGGGATAAGTTTAAGGACGTCCCCTGGGGCGTGTTGGCCCATTCCACGCACGTCCGCGGCATTGGCACCTATGCAGACGGGATCGAGCATTGCCGGGTGCAGGTAACACTGGCCACCGGGATCCCCGAGGAACTTTGTGCCGAGATCAACCTGGGCTATCGGGATCCAGCGACAATTGAGCCCGGCGCTTTTGCGAACCGCGAAGACGAAGGGGTGTTGCTCGTGCGGAAAGCGGGGGAGATGTTGTATCACTTGCGTCAAAGGCCTGATTGGGCCCGCGAAATGTGACAATGGAAACGCTATCTAAAGAATCTGTGGAGGCGAGAAAATTCCTCGCTTTGCATGAATTCGAGTCGAAAGCGCGCCGGTTGCTTCCACACGCCGTTTACGAGTACGTGGCTGGCGGCGCGAGCGATGAATATTCCGTCCGGGCAAACGAGAAAAGCTACCGAAAGATTCTTCTGCGACCTCGCGTGCTTCGGCCAGTGATGCCGGTGGCCTTGGG
>JAFAXJ010000188.1 GCA_019241095.1 Verrucomicrobiota bacterium
TCGTTAGGAGCTTCAGAAAACAAAATTTATTTGACTGTAATTCTACCGGCGATTGTGCCTGAATTATTGAGCGGCGGACGGATTGCGATTGCGCTTGCCTTTGCCGTGACCGTAGCGGCTGAGTTCATGGGCGCCGAGTACGGAATCGGTTATCTCATTATGCAGGCTAGCCGGACTCTGAATACTGAAGTCGTACTGATTGGCACAGTCGTAATTGGGATCGAGTCCTTTGCCCTGGATCGATCGCTGCGCTTGGCCACAAACTACATCACGCGCTGGACAGAGAGATAAAACGTTTTTCAAGGGACAGTTCAAAACATCAAAGCAGAAAGTGTTTATGCTAATAAAGAAAACAGCATGCGTCATCACAAAAGTGTTAGCACTCTCGCTAGCGTTTTTATTCTCTGCCTCGGTTGCCTGGGCAGAGGATAAATCAATAACTCAGATTAGTGTCGGCATTTCGCCCTTTCAGGACACTTTGTTGCCAACTCTCGGTGTAGAGAAAGGATGGTTTCAGGGCGAAGGCCTAAAGATATCATTCAAAACTTTAGCTTGGAACGCAATGATGCCGGCAGTAGCGTCCCGGGCGGTTGACGTTGCGGTTTATAACACAACAGGCGTTGTCGCCGTCTACAATAAGCAGCCCGATCTTGTATTCTGGTATCCTTGGAACATCTTCACCCAAGGAGCCGCGCTGATGGGCCGCCCCAACATCGGCCTGAAAACGGTAAGAGATTTCGAGCAGCAGGGTCTGGACCATCGCGCTGCTGTTAGAGCCGTTGTTTCGCAGCTGAAATCTAAATCTGTAGTGACTACCATGGGTAGTGACATGGGAAAAGCCGTTGTAATTGCGACCACCGAGAACGGGTTGTCATCCAACGATTTCAAGATCATCGACATGGACCCAGATCAAGGTCTTGCCGCGTTCATCTCGGGCACTGGCGACGCCTATCTGGGGGGAATTCCACAGCGAACACGCCTGACAAAAGAGGGTTACTTAATTCTTCTTTCCGGCCCTGACCTTGCTCCTGTTCCTCTGAACGGCTGGGTAACTACCAAAGCTTTCGCTCAAGAAAACGAAAACGCCTTACTCAAACTTCAGCGCGTAATGTTTAGGATTATCCGCTATACCGCCGCGCACCAAGACGAAGTCGCGAAGCTGATTACAGAGCGCTTAAACACCGAAACAGGTGCTCAAATGACGGTCGAAGACTTCAAAAAGTTTTGGAACGAGATCGAGAATTATCCAAAAAATGCTTCGGAGGTTCAACGTGACATCTTGGATGAGAAAGGCTTCGCCTATTGGAGAAGAACTTGGGATAATGATAACTATTATTTTACCCAGGTAGATAAGTCGATTCCTGAAAAAGTTCCCTATGACGCATTCTGGGGAAACCAGATTCAGGAAAAATATGTTAGTAAGTTTGGAGCTGACGAAACAGGTTTTTAGGGAATCACTCGCGTAAGATTTCTGCGAATTGTGAGCATCAAAATCCATAACATTTTAACTGGGGAGCTCGAGAGCAGTTACGCCACAAGTGTGTTTGGCGCTCCGACTCGTCACCCTCTCATCAAAAGAGAAGACCTATTACCGTACGGATTTAAGGAGCGCATCCAGAAAGATGACGGTACTTTTGAACCTGGGCTGATGGTGCCAGTTCCTGTTTGGTACCTGGAAGGCGCAAAATCCAAAATTCTGATTGATACCGGGCTGGGTGATTGTTCGGAGATCATGGAACTACAATCCCGCTATGGAATCGATTACATCGCAAGAAAAACTACGGAGCAAGAGATACTAACAGCGTTGCACAGAAAAGCATTGGGTCCTGAAGACATCGATATTATTGTTCTGAGCCATTTGCACTTTGATCACATTGGCAACACTGAGCTGTTCCCCAATGCCCATTTTTTTGTGCATGCCTCCGAGATTCCAATGCTGATAAGTCCTCCTCGGTTTGCTACGTTTTACTATCGCGAGTGGGCGCACAAGTTGACTCGAATTTCTGATCGCCTGACCCCAATCACTGAAAACTTCAAATTAACTGCTGATATCCAAATAGTACGTCTTGGCGGGCATTCACCCGGTCAGTTGGTGGTGTTAGTGCAAACGAAAATGGGGCGAGTGTGCCTAGCTAGCGATTTTCTCTATAATTACATTAACTTAGGTCAAGAATGGCCCATCGGACCTGTGTGGAACATGGAAGAATGGATCGCCGGCCTGAGATTTATCCGCGGTGAAGCTGATATCATCATTCCAAATCACGATTTTGAATTCTATCAGCACTTTCCGGACGGGATTATCGGATAGCTTCTTCCCCCCAAGTTGCAGAGAAAAAGAATGCCTGCACCGCCGAATAACTGGTTAACTCTTTCGAAGGTATCCAAACGTTTTGGGGCCGTTATCGCATTGGAAGCCTTCGATGCCAGCATCCGATTAGCAGAGGTCCTTGCGTTGGTTGGTGACAACGGGGCGGGCAAATCGACCTTGGTTAAGCTTTTATCCGGCGCTCATTTCCCTTCGGGTGGACAGATACTTGTTAACGGTGATCGCGTCACGATTGACAGTCCCGCGAGAGCCAGGCAATTGGGAATTGCCACGATCTTCCAGGAACTCGCGCTTATTGAGAGTTTAACTGTTTACGAGAACATTTTCCTGGGCCGAGAAATCGTCCAATCAATCTTCGGATTGCCTGTTCTTGCCAGAAAGAAAATGCGAAACCGTGTTGTCCAGCTAATCGAGGAACTGGGCTCGCATATTCCTTCTCCCGCAGCAACCATTGCTGAGTTGTCCGGTGGCCAGCGGCAGGCAGTTGCAATTGCCCGAGCTATCGATTTGGAAACCAGATTGGTCATCATGGATGAACCAACGGCTGCTCTGGCCGTTGCCGAAACTCGCAAGGTGCTAAACCTGATCGAGCAGCTGCGCGAGAGCGGTAAAGCGGTCTTGCTTGTTAGTCACAATCTCAATGAAGTTTTTGAAGTCGCAGATCGGATCGTGGTACTGCGAAAAGGCCGCAAGATAGCCGACTGCAAGAGAACCGATACTAACATTGAAGAAGTTGTCAGTTGGATTACTGGAGCGAAACAGGGCCTCTAAAAAATACTAGAATGTTTTTTGGGATAGAAACCAAGAAAGGTAAAAATGCACAAACTAAATCAATGGTCGGGCTGCTTAATCGCCGGACTTATGTTACTTAACGCGCAATTCGGACTTTGCCAGAATAGGCCGAAAGTGGCCTTCGTGCCCCAGATTGTCGGTATACCCTATTTTAATGCGATGGAGGCAGGTGGCAAGGACGCGGCCGGAAAGTTCGGTGTAGAGTTCGTTTACACAGGACCAACTGATACCAATCCAGCCGAGCAATTGCGAATCGTCAATGGGCTTATCGATCAAGGTGTTTCGGCGATCGCTGTATCGGTGCTCGACGCGAGCTCAATTGACCCGATCATCAAGAAAGCAAAGGAGAAAGGGGCGAAAATCTTCACT
>JAFAXJ010000686.1 GCA_019241095.1 Verrucomicrobiota bacterium
GACGATGAATATTACGAATAGAACGTGAGCTATCCAGGCGGACTGACCCGCAACGCCGCTGAAGCCGAAAACCTCGGCTATGATGGCGATGATTAGGAAAATAAACGCGTATCTGAGCATAATTTGTTATTTCTTGATGATGTGGGCTGGTGAATCTGCGGAGAGCCACCGGTATCTTATTCCCGAACTCTTGAGAAATCTTAATCGGCTTCCTAAACCTCGACGCAAAGAGCTTTCAGGATTGACCTCGAAAAAAGCATTTCTATAATGAACGTTTGACAATAGTTCAATGATTCGCGGCAGTACACTGGGTTTGGCATTCACTTTTGCTGGAAAGCTCGGGATCTATAGAGGTAAATGGCGCGGCGCGGCTGAGTGCACATGATTCGGGCTAAGACTACAAACATTTTTGTTTCACTTGCAACGTTAATTCCGCGCGATCATTCGAGTTGCACCCGAAAGTTGCTGTTTGGGAGATAAATTGTTATGATTTCCAAAAATTCGCTTCGTACTTTAGACGTAGGCGGGGGTAAACAAGGTTTTTACTACTCTCTCCCAGCTCTTGAGCAACAAGGCTTGGGGGTGATATCGCGCTTACCTATCAGCATTCGGATCGTACTTGAGTCAGTACTGCGGAACTGCGACGGCAAAAAGGTATCCGAAAAAGACATCATTTCGCTCGCGAACTGGAATGCGAAACATCCCGCTGAAGAAGAAATTCCGTTTGTAGTGGCCCGGATCGTTCTTCAAGACTTTACGGGCGTCCCGCTGCTTGTGGACTTGGCAGCTATGCGCTCCACGGTTGCTCAATTGAACAGTGATCCGAAAATCATTGAGCCTCTAGTTCCAGTTGATTTGGTAGTTGACCACTCTGTTCAGGTCGATTTCGCCGGTTCGCCAGAGGCTTTGAATTTGAATCTCGACATGGAATTCAAACGGAACAGAGAACGTTACGAATTCTTGAAATGGGGTCAGCAGGCTTTCCACACATTCAAAGTTGTCCCTCCTGGAATAGGCATTGTTCATCAAGTCAATCTCGAGTATTTGGCAAAAGGCGTCCTCAGTTCTGTTATCGATGGGCAGAAGATCTATTATCCAGATACCTTAGTTGGGACAGATTCTCACACTACGATGATCAACGGTCTCGGAATTGTCGGATGGGGCGTTGGCGGAATTGAAGCAGAAGCTGGAATGCTCGGCCAGCCTGTTTACTTTCTTACTCCGGAAGTAGTAGGAGTTCATCTTAGCGGCAAACTGAAAGAAGGAGTTACTGCGACAGATCTTGCGCTGCACGTCACGCAACTGCTGCGAGCCAGAAAGGTGGTGGGAAAATTTGTCGAATTTTACGGAGAAGGCGCCGCTTCGCTGACGCTCTTTGATCGAGCAACAATTGGAAATATGGCACCTGAATATGGTGCAACTATGGGCTTTTTTCCGGTTGATTCTGAATCTCTCAAGTACTTTCGTTTAACGGGCCGCTCTGCTGAAAGCTGCGAGTTATTTGAAAACTATTTCAGAGCTCAAGGTATGTTCGGAATGCCCCAACATGGTGAAATTGATTACAGTGTTCAGATCGATCTTGATCTCGGAAATGTGAGTCCGAGCGTATCTGGGCCTAAAAGGCCGCAAGATCGCATCGATCTTGACCAAGTAGGCGCCCTGTTCAAGCGATTATTCGAAAAACCTGCGTCCGAAGGCGGCTATGGCAAATCGAGCCAGATGCTGAACGATAAGGTCACCGTTTCCGTAAATGGGTCATATAGTAAGAAGGCTGTCGTGCAGGAGGAGAAAAGGGGGCAGATCGGACACGGGAGCGTGCTGATCGCGGCAATTACCAGCTGTACTAATACTAGCAATCCAACAGTTATGTTAGGTGCTGGCCTGCTTGCTAAAAAAGCGGTTGAACTGGGATTAAGCGTTAATCCTACTGTTAAAACCTCTATGGCGCCTGGATCTCGGGTTGTGACGGACTATTTATCAAAGACAGGCCTGCAAGCTTATCTTGATCAGCTAGGATTTAATATCGTCGGGTATGGATGCACAACCTGTATAGGCAATTCGGGGCCGATGAACCCAAAGATTGAGGAAGCAATATCTCAGAATGATCTTGTAGCTGCGGCGGTGCTTTCCGGAAACCGGAATTTTGAGGCGCGCATTCATCAGTATATCAAGGCCAATTTTTTAATGTCTCCGCCGTTAGTAGTCGCGTTTGCTCTTGCCGGTAGTGTCACAACGGATTTAGCGACTGAGCCAATTGGCAGGAATAAAGCTGGCAAAGCCGTGTACCTGAAAGATATCTGGCCTTCTTTGGAAGAAATTCGATCCGCGATGGAATCAGCCTTACGTCCGGAAGTGTTTCGAGAATTGTACTCCGACTTCACAGCTCAGAACCCAAAGTGGAATGAGATCCCAGCTTCGACCGGAGATCTCTACTCATGGGATCCGAATAGCGATTACATTCAGGAACCACCTTTCTTTGAAGACTTCTCAATGGAGCCACCGGCGATTGTCGACGTCAAAAATGCTCGTGCATTGGGCATCTTTGGTGACTCGGTAACTACCGATCATATATCACCGGCTGGCGCTATAAAGCAGAGTTCCCCGGCGGGTAAGTATCTCATGGAAAGGGGCGTGAAGCCGATAGACTTCAACAGCTATGGCAGCCGGCGAGGAAACGATCGAGTTATGACCAGGGGTACTTTTGCAAATGTACGCATAAAGAACCTGATGGTTCCAGGGGTTGAGGGTGGGGTAACGATTCATTATCCAAGCAAGCAACAGCTGACCATCTATGATGCCGCCATGCAGTATCAGGAGGAGAAGACCCCGCTGATCATTTTGGCCGGGCACGAATATGGAACTGGCTCCAGCCGTGATTGGGCTGCTAAAGGCACTCGATTACTCGGGGTGAAAGCGGTCATTGCGGCCAGCTTCGAGCGTATTCATCGCAGCAATTTGGTGGGAATGGGGGTTTTGCCTTTTCAATTTCTGGATGACGCGAACGCCCAAACCCTCCATTTAACCGGTGCCGAAACTTTCTCGATCAGGGGCTTGGCCGGCAGCTTAAGACCACGGCATAAAGTTGACCTGGAGATTTTATTAGCTGATGGAAGTCTTCAGACAGTTCCGCTAGTGCTCCGGATAGATACGCCGATCGAAATTGATTACTTTAGGCATGGAGGCATTCTTCCGTTTGTCCTTCGGCAACTACTCACTATTGATGGCGGTTCTCTACCTGCCGGATAACCCAGAGCTTTTTCGGGATGACCTGAATAATCCAGTCTAGAACCGGCGCAAAAGGGGCCATATCCGGAGGGGAAAGCTGGGAAGGCATCACGACCAGGTCGGCGCTGCTGGACTGGATAAATTCGCAAGCGGTAAATCCGGTGTTCCCGCGCAGAACGTGGAAATCCAGTTCAACCGGGCACTGCTCGCGTTGCTTGATAAGAGTCTCCAAAGAACACTCGACTTGTTCAGCCCCGTTTGCGTTGCCTAAAGCTTTTTCTTTTGCCTCCGCAAATGTTGTCTGAACGTACACCAGAGTCAGTTGCCGGGTTCCTTGTTTCTCAGCAAGATCGACTGCGCGATGGAAGACGTGTTTACTCCAGTCCGACAAGTCCGGTAACACAACGACTGTTTCGGAAGGCAAGTTCGGTTCTTCTTTCGGATTAGTGGTTAGAATCAGATCGCAAGGAGCTCTTCGCAAAAGTTCGCGAGCAACGTTTCCGGTAAAGTTGCGGTGCACGCTTTCAGTTTCCAAGGCGCCTGCCACTAGAAGGTCTATTCTGGCGTTGGTCTGCACTTTCAGAATTGCCTCTGAAGGATCACCAGCCTGAAAATGGATATCCAGATTCTCATCGAGACCTAACCGTCGAATTGCCTCGCGAAAACGGGCGTCCTTCTCGGGCTGAAAAACATCGGCGTGAATAAGGCACAGTGGCGCCTTCATCGAACGGCTTACGCTGGCCGCCTCCGAAAGAACCGCGAGGAACCGAGGTGAAAAAGTTGTAGCTACTCCTACCTGACGATACACGGCCGGTGAGAATACTTTAGTTCCGAAAGGAGCACAAGCGGGTAGCAGGTGACAGCTTGCACCTTCATTGCCCTTCGGCGAAGCGTTGGCTTGGCTCCTATCCTCGTAACTGCTTTTTTGAGAGACCCTTGTTGTGCACGAGTCCCCTAGTGCGGCAGAGCCTCTGCCTTCAGTGCGTGAAATCAGCGCTTGCCTTTAGCTGAGATATTTTTTTCTCAGATAATCGATTCGGTACTTTGCCCGAGTCGGTTCGCCGGTTGCACGAATCATTAAATCAGTCGGTATATATCGTTTCCCATGCTGATGGATGTTGCGCCGCAACCACTCTAACAGACTTCGGTAATTACCCCTTTGGAGTTCTTCGGCCAGGGTGGGTATTTGGAGCTCCGCGGCGGCCATCAATTGAGCGGCGTTCAGATTTCCTAACGTGTAGGTCGGAAAGTAGCCGATGGCGCCGATGCTCCAATGAATATCCTGGAGCACTCCTTGTCTATCATCTGGCACATCCAGACCGAAAAGCTCTTTCGTACGAGTTTTCCATAATTCCGGGAGCTCCGAAACTTTTATAGAACCCTCAACTAAGCCAAGTTCCAATTCGAAACGGAGCAGAATGTGCAAGTCATATCCGACCTCGTCAGCCTCAACTCGAAGTAAGCCAGGAGAAACACGCTGAACGCCACGAGC
>JAFAXJ010000355.1 GCA_019241095.1 Verrucomicrobiota bacterium
TCGTCATCCTGTATGGTGCCGATAAAACGCTTTTGTTGGCTAACCTGTCCACGCAACCATGGCAGGATCGTTGTAAAAACTTCACGCCGACGCGATTCATTCAGCGTTTGATATTTTGATCCGCCAAACGCTTTCCCGTCCCCGCCATTTTTCTGGTATGCGGCTTCTATATAGTTGGCGGCTCTCTCGATGAGGGTGAGGGTCAGCTCATAGCATTCCTTTTCATCGTTGGCCCAGTTAATCAGTCCGTGTTGTCCAAGAATCACGCCTTTTGCGTCCGGGTGCTCGGCACAAACGCGTTGGAGCGCAAGGCCAAGCTCAAAGCCGGGTCTTAGCCATGGCGTCCAGATTACTTCGTCGCCGTAGACTTTTTTGGTCAGGCTCTCGGAGTTTTTCGCGGCCGCGATGGATATAGCCGCATTCGGATGCATATGATCGACATGTTTGAACGGGACAAACGAATGCAACGGGGTGTCGATCGAACTCGGCCTCGGGTTCAAGTTAAATGTCGCATGGGTGTACATGCCGACCATCTTGTCCTCTGCGGGCGTCTTGGGGCCTCTCTCAGGCTCTCCAGCATAAAGTCTCTGCAGCTCTACTAGCTTCTGCTGGTACAACGATGAAAAATTTTCGCGCTTGCTGGTTCGCAGATCACCACCTGAACCCTTAACCCACAGTACTTCAACTTTCTCGCCTGTCAGCGGGTCACTCTCCAAAATTTTAGACGAGGTGTTTCCACCGCCGGTATTAGTGATGCGCTGGTCGCTTCCCAGCAAATTCGAGCGGTATACGAGCCGATCAACCGGTTCGAGCTTCGACGTCGCTGCGTCATCCCACAGATAGTTTACGTATCGATAGTTCATGTCGGGAGGATTTAGTTCACTGAATCATAGCACCTTGCCAGGCTCGAGCCTCTATCGGCTCGCAGAATTTCAGGGCGAAAGAATAGCGAGCGCAGTTTCGTAGGCCTGCAGTGACGCGAGGTCGCCAAGCGCGATTACTTGTGTCATCAAGCTGCCAATACCGGTCGTCTCGGCCGACCCTGTGTCCAGCTGACGCTGGAGCGTTGCAAGCAAACTGGTTCAACACTGAGTTCTGACTGCCGCCGCCAACAACGTGAAGCCGAGCGGCGACATGCCCGGTGAGCTGCTCCGTTTCTTCCAGGAGGATCATTTTGAGTTCCTCCCAAATGTGCAAAACGTTCCATCGAAGAGAGCCCACGAGGCGAACGGCCGCACTGGGAAAACGGTGCAATTCCTCGAGTGCAATCGATTGTCTTTGAACCGGCCAAGCATGACCCTGATGCCTTCCGCGCCGGGGTCGCAAACGATGTAGTACTTCGAATTCATTCGAAAAGCCATCAAAGGCCTGGAAACGCATTCTCGAGTTCCTGGATGACTCCTTCTCCCATCGCGCTAATCTGTCCCAGTGCACGGCTACGGATAATTGCGGCCGCGGTCGCTTCAAGCACTTCCAGCCGATCAAAGGCATCCAAAACCGTGCGGCCTGCAACCAGGACGCCATTGTTTTGGAGAAGAGCCACGGGATTTTTCGGCCCCACCACTGCTGCCACTTCTTCGCCATCGCCGAACTGCGGCTCGAACGGGATTTTCACAACGTCTTTCAGAAACAGGTAGCTTTCGGGTATCGTACGGGTATCGAGATGAAAACCGCTGACGCAAAATGCCGTGGCATTTAAAGGAAGCGCGTTGACCACTGCCTTAATTTCAGGGTGTTGACGGTAAATTGCCCTGTGCAGCCCCGCAGCCCGGCTGGGTATTTGATTTGGCGCGTGCCTCCCATTCTGGATAAGAACCAAATCTTCCAGGCCCAGCTCGCGGCGATCCACGTGCGAGGCGGTGACAACAAAGACATCCTCGCTGACCCTTGCAGAGAAACTGCCCCACGTACTAGTCATGAGCCGATGCTCGTAGGCACGGTGAACAAAATCGCAGATTTCCTTACGCAGCTCCTTTTCGCGGCTGGAGGGCGTTTGAGAGGACCCCTCCGGAGATAAAGTCCGCGGCCGTTTCGAGAACTCTATGTCAGTCTCGGTGAGGTACTTAATCTCTCCGAGCAGTAGTGCGTTAAGGATAATCGCGGCTGCGAACTCTAGTGTCTCGAAACGCTCAAAGGCAATGGCCAGTGTCTCTCCTCCAACTACCACTCCGTGGTTTTCCAACAGGATGCAATTCGGACGCGCCTGCGAACCACATCGATCAGCGATGCGGGCCCCCAGTTTCAGACTCCCGGGGAGCGCGTAACGCGCAAAGGCCGCTTCCCCGCAGACGTGCCAAGCTTCGGGAAACAGGCGTGTGTTCGGAACCTGCCCACAAATGCTGAAGCTGACGACGGCCCCCGGATGGGCATGAATGACGGCATGCAGGTCCGGCCTAACCTCATAAACGCTCAAATGAAACGGATGCTCGGACGAAGGTGGGTACAAACCTTCTCGCTCCCCTGTCGGTCTAATCCGCACAATATCCTGCCGACGAAGATTCCCTTTGTCCACCCGGGCCGGCGTGATCCATACGTCGCCGCCTTCGTCTCGCACGGAGATGTTACCGCCGGAGGTCGTGGTCATCTCATGTGCGTAAATTCGCTCCATAATTGCAACGATCTGATCTCTGGGGTGGAGAAACGAAAATGCTTTCATGGATTCAGAGCTTCACTCGAGGTAAAACTCTCGAAACGACAACTCGCGGCGACAGATCTGCTTTTACGCCGCAACGGCGGGAATATGATCCCGCCAGCAGGCCGACAGACCGGAGTGCCAGCGGAAGCACCCGAACGCCGCGATCGGCACCCCCGCAGCCAGCCCGGAGGTCTGAGCGTACCGCCATCGGACTCAAGGCAGGGCCGCATCTCCGAGTCTCTCGGTACCGCTCTTGCTGGCCGCGACTCAATTGCATAACAAGAATCTCCGGACATTCTGTTCGAACTGTCCGAGTCAACGAGCTTTTGGTCATAGGACTTGTGGGTTGTTTGATTGGAGAAGTCTATTTCGTCACGGAAGCGGTGCCGAGTTTGGCGATCTCTCGTTGACGCTGAATCAGCCGCAGCCTCTCGTGCGTGGACGCGATCAAATTGGGCAGAAGGATGCTGATGATAAGAAGCGATCCGGTAACAATTCGCAAAACCTCGCTCGCCACATCGGCCAGCGTTAACACATTGTTGATGATTCCGATTAGTAGAAGCGAGAGCACAACGCCAGTTATCGTGCCCTTACCGCCTTGAACTGTAACGCCGCCTAGAAACACCGCGGCGATCGCGCTCAACTCGAAACCCGTCCCGTTGTCCGCTCGTGAACTGGAAAAGCGGAAGGTGAAAACGATTCCCGCCAGCGCGCTGATGATACCCGAAGCGATAAACAACAACATTTTCAGTCGATCAATGTTGATCCCGGAGAAACGTGCCGCCGTTTGGTTTCCCCCGATTGCGTAAATGCTGCGGCCGACAGTCGTGTGATGTAGGAGGACCCAAAAAATAAGTGCCAAAACGATGAACAGCAAAAAAGGCCACGGCAGGAATGTGTAAAGAATATTCCCGATCCCGAACTCCGCGTACTCAGGCGGAAAGTCGGCCACGGCTTTGTCTCCCAACAGGATATAAGCAAAGCCTCGGAAGAGGGCCAGCGTTCCGATGGTCACAGCCAAGGAGGGCAGGCGGAACCGCACAATCAGGAACCCATTGAGCGTTCCGCACAAGGCGCCTACCAATAGGCAAATCACAATTCCCAGCGGCATTGCAAGCTTGTACTCCCAAAGCAACCCTAGCAAGGAACTCGAAAGGCCCAGCATCGACGCAACGGATAGGTCGATTTCACTCGTAATCACGATCAGGCTTAAAGGCAGCGCCATCAGCGCGATCTCTACAAAGTTAGCCAACAGGTTGGACCAATTCTCAGCAGTCAGAAAATCTTTGTTGAGAAAGGTTCCGCCGGCGATTGCGATCAGGACAAGGAAAGCAAGCAGAGTTTCCCAACTGACTCGGCGGGCAAGACGCCGTGTGTTCGATTGGTTTTCGCTCATACGTGACTCCATCTAACCCGCGAGCGCAATGCATAGCGGTAAGCAAGATAAGCATCCGCCGCAATGGCCACTAAGAGCATCGCGCCCTGGAAAGCCTGCTGCCAAAAGGAAGGGACTCTCAAGAAAACTAGGGTGCTGCTGAACACGCTTAGCAGCAGCGCCCCTAACACTGCGCCGAAGACCGTGCCGACTCCGCCCGTAATCGCGACCCCACCCACCACGGTCGAGGTGATGACAGTCAATTCGATCCCCTCGGCCGCCGTCGCATCCACCGTACCGAATCGTGCGAGCCAAAGCGCCCCTGCAAGACCGGCAATGGCACCGGATAAAATAAAGCCGGTTGCGACTCGACGACTGACATTGATTCCCGCAAGAATGGCCGCATTCGGATTGCTTCCGATCGCATAGTATTCGCGCCCAGCGCGGTACTGGCGTAGACCGATCGAGAAAAGAATTAAGAGGACCAGAACAATCCAAGTCAGGATCGGAACTCCTGCGAAGGTGGATGTGCCTATTGCCAGAAAGGAGCCGGGGACATTCGTAGCATTGATCTGCCGTCCATGCACCCAGGCGTAGTTAGCACCGCGAAAAATATACAGCGTGCCCAAGGTTGTAATTAGTGCCGGAATCTTTCCCCACGCGATTAAGGCAGCGTTCACGGTCCCCAGGAGGAACCCGGCCAGAACAGCGATCAGGACTACTCCGATACCGGGTATCCCAGGATGGCTCACAAACAGATCGCCGGAGAGAAATGCTGTGATGCCAACTATCGAACTAATCGAAAGATCGATTTGCCGCATAAGGATGATCACTGTCTGACCAAGCACCAGCAGCGCAATGATTGAAACGTTTAGCATCAAGTCTTTGAGGCTCTGTGGACTTAAGAACCGCGGGTTAAGCGCGTCGGTCAAACCGGTCAGCACCGCAATCAAAAGGACCAGGCTGGTTTCACGCCTGCGGAACAATGTGCTGACCCATCCGTGGCTGTCGACAGTGTTCTTAGATTCCTTTGTCATGATTGTCCGTTACTGGTAGCTTTGATTTCCGCTCACCTTGTGAACTCACCTGACCCGTTGCGGCGTACATGATAGCTTCCTCAGTTGCTTCTGAACGGGACAACTCAGCAGTCAGTTTTCCCTCGTGCATCACGAGTACCCGATCAGCCATTCCCATTATTTCCGGCAAATCGCTGGAAATCATGATGATTGCCAGTCCGTCCTTTGCCAGTTGGCTTAAAGTTCGATGGACTTCTGATTTGGCTCCCACGTCAACTCCTCGAGTGGGTTCATCAACAATCAGGAGTTTTGGCTGGGTCGCCAGCCATTTGGCGAGAACGACTTTCTGCTGGTTGCCGCCGGACAGGATGTTGGCCGGCTCATCGATATGGCCTTTAAGCTGCATACGCTGCGTCCACCGCGCCGCGATCTCTCGCTCTTTTTCTTTAGAGACCAGACCGAGACGTTGAACATTGTGTAGAACGGTCAAAGTCGCGTTACGCACGACAGCCATCTCCATTACCAGCCCTTGCTGCTGGCGATCCTCAGGCACCAAGCCAATCCCTGCGGCCATGGCCGCTTGCGGCGTATGTTTGGCAAGCGTTCTCTCGCCGATAAACACTTCGCCGTTATCCAGAGGATCAATCCCAAAAATCGCTCGTGCAACTTCGCTTCGCCCGGCACCTACTAACCCAGCCAGGCCAACGATTTCCCCCTGCCGCACTTCAAAGCTGATATCTCTGAACACTCCAGCTCGCCGCAAGCCGCGAACGCGCAGAACCACCTTGCCAGGTTCCACCTTTTCCTTCGGATAAAGCGCTTCCAGAGAGCGACCGACCATTTTGCGGATCACTTCTTCAGTCGTCCACTCCTTCATAGGTCCGGATCCGACTACCCGGCCGTCGCGCATCACGGTAATCCGTTGGGAGATAGCAAAAACCTCCTCCAATCTGTGCGAAACAAACATAATCGCGACTCCTTTGGCGCGGAGACGCTCAACGACTTGGAAGAGGCGTTTTACTTCCTCCAGCGACAACGCCGCGGTTGGTTCGTCCATGATGAGCACTTTTGCGTCGAACGTGAGCGCCTTGATGATCTCTACAATTTGCTGGTCCGCGATACTGAGTCCGAGTACCGGGTCCTCGGGCCGCAGCGAGACGCCGAGTTGCCTTAAGTGCTCTGAAACCACCCGATTCATTTCAGCATAATCAATCCAACCATAGCTGGTTTTCGGCTGCCGATGCATGAAGACATTTTCCGCAACTGAAAGGTCGCGAAACAGCGTTGGCTCTTGGTATATCACGGACACGCCAGCTTGCTGCGCCTGGGCTGTGGAGCGAAAAAGCACCTGCTGTCCCCCGATACGCACCGCCCCTTTATCGGGCAGGTGCAGTCCCGCCATGATTTTCACTAAGGTGCTTTTGCCAGCACCATTTTCGCCCATTAAAGAATGCACTTCGCCACGAAAAAGTGGCAGGCCAACACCCTCTAACACCCGGGTGCTCCCAAAAGATTTGTAGATATCGACTAACTCAATTGTCGGCGTGTCGCTCATGATATATTTAAATCTCCGGGAAGAGGGTGAAGACAATCAGGGTTTCAAAACGCCCGTCATCCCCCGGTGGGATCGCTCGAAACGGGCACACTTGGATGTATGGAATCAAGCCGCAAGAAAAGTGGGGGTAGTGTGTAGAAGGTTCAGCAAAAAAGGAGGTCATGGTAAGAGGTTGGAGTGAGCAAACCACAACCTAAGAAACAAACCATGACCCAACGGAAAACTAAACGAACTCTGCCAGAGATCAAAGAACTGATTGGCCAAGAGGAGG
>JAFAXJ010000384.1 GCA_019241095.1 Verrucomicrobiota bacterium
AGCTGATTCGATTAATGGTGGGTCGAGCTCTTGCACAAGAGCCCGTGCCGCACCTGGCAGAGGCGGCTAGTACGGGACCTGTGGTGCTCAAGGCTGAGAACCTGGTGCGACGACCTCTATTGCGGAACGCGAGTTTGGAAGTGCGAAGTGGTGAAATCGTCGGATTAGCCGGGCTGATCGGGTCTGGCAGATCCGAATTAGCGCAGGCAATTTTCGGGGTTAGTCCGGCTGAAGGAGGATCGATCGAGATTGACGGACGTCCGGTTCAGATCCGGACTCCCGAAGACGCAATCGCATTGGGAATAGCTTATGTGCCCGAAGATCGGCAGCGTCAGGGCCTGATAAGTCCCATGACTCTAAGCCAGAACATAGGTATTACGCGACTGAACCAATTGAGGAGGGGACCATTCCTGGATTTTCAGGCCGAAGACCGTTTAGCAACCGAGTATGTCAGCGCTTTGCGAATCAAGACGCCGAACACTCGTCAAATTGTGCGTAATCTTTCGGGCGGCAATCAACAAAAAGTTGTTTTAGCGAAATGGTTGGCAACTAAACCGAGGCTTCTGATTGTTGATGAACCTACTCGCGGCATTGATGTTGGCGCACGCGCAGAGATTCATCGCCTGCTTGACTCTCTAGCGAGAGACGACGGAATTGCAATTATTGTAATCTCCAGCGATCTGCCCGAAATTCTTCGGATTAGCGATCGTGTTTGTGTGATGCGCGAGGGTTTTTTGGTTTCGGAATTCACGCGAAATCGAGCCACACAGGAAGCAATTCTCGGTGCGGCAATAGGCCAGAAATCAAATGAAAAGATCGGTGAACCGGCATCTGGCTAGAAGCCTATTATGTCATCCGTTGCACCGCCGAATCAGTCACAAGTGCCCGGACATCGCCGGGCGGTATCAAATCTGGCCGAGCTTCTGAACCAGCAAGAAACCGTGTTGGTAGTTGCTTTTTTGCTGGTTGGACTCGGGGTTAGCATTCTAAACCCGGGCTTTTTAAATGCCAGTAACCTGGTTGATATTCTCTACAACTCGTCGTACGTGGCTGTCGCGGCAATTGGGATGACGTTGCTGATTCTGTGCGGACATATCGATATCTCGATTGGGGCCGCGGTAGGTGTCTGTGCGACAGTTGCTGGTAAGCTTGCGGTAGGTGGAGTTCCGCTTCTGGTAGTATTTCCAATCACAATTCTGGCTGGCGCACTTATTGGCCTTCTTAACGGCTTGCTTGTCGCATATTGCCGCATTCCAGCGATTGTCACTACCCTTGGAATGGCCAGCATCCTCAAAGGGGGATTGATCTTTTTCACTGGCGGGCAGTGGATCTACGGATTGCCGCCAGGCTTTGGCTTAAGCCGTCAACATATCTTTGGAATACCATTACCTATCTGCGCGCTTGTTATTTTTGGAGTTGTCTTTGCTGTCTGGCTAAAACTTTTTGCTGCTGGTAGACAACTTTATGCAGTTGGAGGCAACGCAGAAGCAGCAAGGCTTTCGGGAATTTCCGCCAAACGAGTAACGCTGCGCGTTTTTGTTCTGAACGGCATCCTTGTTGGTATTGCGGCTATTTTATACGCCACTAACTTTACGGCCATCCAGTCCAACGTCGCACCTGGTCTTGAACTCACAGTTATCACTTCAGCTGTCATTGGCGGAGTTAGTATTCTGGGCGGCGCCGGTACAGTTATTGGCGCTATTCTTGGTGCAATTCTTCTTCAAACGATCGGTACAGCGCTCGTTTTCATGCACATTCGAGCTGAATGGTTTCAGACTGTTCAAGGTTTGTTGATTCTGCTGACTATTTTGCTGGACGTTTTTCGGCGTAGAAAAATTCCTGGTACTCCAGTTGGAACCGGCGGAGCTAGTCAGGCGACGTCACCAGCCTTTTTTCGTTGGGGTTGGTTAACGCTGCAGGAAGCTGTTTTGGTAGGCATCTTACTCACGGCCATCATCATTCTTTCTTTCACTTCGGATCGATTTCTAACGATAGCGAATCTGCTTAACCAAACGCGTTTTCTTAGTGAAGTCGCGCTTTTGGCCGTGCCAATGACATTCATCATCGTTTTGGGAGGCATTGACCTGTCCGTTGGGTCGATGCTGGCTCTAAGCGCGGTCCTGCTCGGTTATTCGTGGAAGACTTTAGGTTTTCCCCTTTGGACATCTGTTCTGATAGGGCTTGCCGGAGGATCGCTAGCCGGATTTCTGAATGGCTTGGTGATAGTATATCTTGGGGTTCCTCCGCTGATCGTCACTCTAGCGACTTTAGCTATCTTTCGTGGACTTTCCTACGGCATCAGCGAGTCGCGTTCTTTCAATGGGTTCCCCGATACTTTTGCGTTCTGGGGCAGTGGAGAGATTTTTGGGCTTCCCGTTCAATTGTATCTTTTGATTATAGTGCTGGTCCTAAGTTCACTAACGTTATCGGCGACGCCTCTTGGTAGATGTATTTACGCGATAGGTAATAATGAAACTGCCGCTCGCTTTGCCGGGCTCAGAGTGGGTCGAATCAAAATGCTTGCCTACACGTTTAGCGGATTCATGGCAGGAGTGGCTGGATTCATCTTCACTTCCCGCGTTACCAGCACCCGGGCTGACGCCGCTACCGGTTTGGAGCTTGATGTCATCGCCGCAGTTGTATTTGGAGGGACCAGTATTTTCGGCGGGCGCGGAACGATTATAGGCACTGCTCTTGGCGTAGTAACGATTCAATTGCTCAAGAATGGCCTTCAGCTTGCCGGCTTGCGAGGTGAGGCGACAGTCATATTGATCGGTAGCGTTCTTATTTTTTCGATCCTTCTAAATCAACTTCTGGAAAAGTACGCCCTGAAAGGGCGGCGCTTAGCCAAATCAAACCCAACTCTTAAACCTGAGAGTATCCCCCAAACATGAATCCATTAAAACGTTTATTCCTAGTTGAAGGAATAATTGCAGTAGTCTTCAGCACTGTCGCCTTTAGCGCCGATAAAGCGTACGACGGCGGCACAGCGGTTAACCCGAAAGACCTAAAGGGTAAAAAGATAGTTCTGGCAGATGTACCTAAGCTTATTGGCATCGGTTATTTCGATGCTACAGCCAGAGGGATAGCAGAAGGATGCGCCGAGTTAACAAAAAAAGGATTAGCTACTCAAGTGACGACCGACGCACCGACCGAAGGAGATATCCAGAAACAAATAGAATTTATCGACAATGCTATTTCGCGAGGAGTAGATGGCATCTTTTTTGCCGCGAACGATCCGGTCGCGATCTCACCAGTTCTCAGGAAAGCGCTCAAATCGGGAATTCATGTCATCGGGTATGACGCCGAATCACAACCAGACGCTCGTGAATGGTTCATGCAAATGGCTACTCCCGACGGGGTAGCGAAAGCTCTTATTGATGAATTGGCGAAAGAGGTCGGTGAGAAAGCTGATGTCGCGCTAATCACCAGTTCGCTCACTGCTGCCGGGCAGAACGCCTGGATTGCGGAGATTAAAAAGTATATTCCGGCTGCCCATCCAGGGCTTAATCTTGTTACCATTTTGCCCGCAGAAGAAGATCAACAATTGGCGTTCAAGGTTACGGGACAGATCCTTAAGGCCTATCCAAGCGTGAAAGGCATAATCGGTCTCTCAAGCGTAGCTTTTCCGGGCGCAGCGGACGCAATCACACAAGCAAACCTCATCGGTAAGATCGCTGTTGTTGGGCTTTCTACACCAAATCAAATGAAGCCTTTCATCAAGAATGGTGCGGTGAAAACCGTTATTCTTTGGAACCCAGTCGACCTTGGCTATGCGGCTGCCTATGCGATGCGAGGAGTAGTAGACGGTAATCTGAAACCTGGTGACACGGAGTTTGAGGCGGGCAAGCTGGGCAAGCTCAAGATTATCAATGGAAGCCAGATTTTGTTAGGTCCTCCGTTTGTCTTCACCAAGGAAAACATCGACCAGTTTAATTTCTAGTCGATTTGCCAGTTGGAAAGCTGTTTTGGCCTGTGATTGGTCTTTGGTCCGCTGAGGATTAGATCGCAGGCCGCCAGCTACAGAACCCAAGATCTATCGAGTTGCCTGCGATCTAATTCGCAGGTACGAAAGATCGACCGAAGCAAACAAGCAAGGGTCGAGGACGAGAAGGAGAACGAGGTCGATGACGAGGACGACTTTTACCAGCAGGTATATCCACCATCCATTGTCAGTACGCTGCCTGTAAAATAGCTGCTAGCATCTGAGGCCAGGTATACAACTGCCGTCGCTACTTCCCTTGGTTCACCGACCCGGCCCATAGGAGTGAACTGCTTCCATTTTTCGTACCAATCTTCTTGCGACATCCCCTGCTTCGTCATTTCCGTTCCAATATATCCCGGCGCAATCGCGTTAACTCTTATCCCTCGCTGAGCCCATTCGCTTGCCAACGATTTGGTCAGTAGTATCACCCCTGCCTTCGAGGCATTATATGCGGACTGAGGTTGTGGCGTATTCACAATGATGCCTGACATGGAAGCGGTGTTGATAATGCTTCCTTTGCCCTGCTCCAGCATCACTTTTCCGAACTCGCGACAACAGTAGAACACGGCGTTTAAATTTATATTCATTACCTGCAGCCACTGTTCATCGCTGCAATTCTCTGAAGCGACATTGACCGCGATACCTGCATTATTGAAAGCGATGTCGATGCGACCGTACTTCGATCGTACCGTGTCAGCTATTTTTTTTACGTCAGCTGATTTCGTGAGATCCGCTTGCAAAAAGTCGACCTCCAAAGACTTTGCAGCGTTGGTGCCGTTCTCCTCGTTTATATCCACGATTACGACGCGCGCGCCGTTATCTTTAAGAGCCTGAACGGTTTCTCGTCCAATTCCGCGAGCACCTCCAGTTACAATCGCGATACGCCCATCTAAAGGAGTAAGGGGGGAGTAATTCATGGATACAAGAGTAGAGTCTGGAGTTCACACTTAAAAGGGCATTTTTTTCGATACGCTATGGCACACCGTGCGATTATGCTAATTGCTAGCAGGCGAGGGCGCTACATGAGGGATGCTCCGGCCTCCGCCAATTCGCTACGTTCTCCCTTCGTGAGACAAACGTGTGCGGTGATTGATTGGCCCTTCAACCGGTTACGAGTGTAGACCAAGCCGTTTGAACGACTATCAACATAGGGATTATCAATCTGGGCAGGATCACCTACCATGACTAACTTTGACCCTTTTGACATCCTTGTGACAACGGTCTTGGCCTCTAATGGTGTTAGTTGTTGAGCTTCATCAAGAACGAAATACCGATTGGGTATCGACCGGCCTCTGATGTAGCAGAGCGCCTCGATCTCTACAATTCCTTGCTCAATAAGTTGCTCGTACGGTTTAACGCAATCCGATTTTGATTGAGCGGCATCGATCATCTGAGCTGGCTTCTGTCTTTTGGTAGTACCCGGAGTTTGCGCAATCGGAAGTAGAAGCTCGAAAGCGTCATAGATAGATTGCAGCCATGGTTTCATTTTTTCATCTAGAGTTCCGGGTAAAAACCCCAACGTATCGCCCATCGCCACTACTGGTCTGCTAACTGTCATCCCGAAATAAATGCGAGACCAAAAAAGGTGTAACCCTGCCGCGACGGCAAGCAGCGTTTTTCCTGTGCCCGCCTGGCCATAACAAGTCACAAGAGGAATATCAGGGTCGAGTAAAGCGTCTAACAAGCATTGCTGACCTAGATTTAAAGGTTTGAGATGTACCCCTGTAGGGTTCAGCAACGCGGAGGGTAAGTTCAGTCTCCGAAACTTACCATCACCAGCATAGCGAGCTGGCATCAGTTTACTATTTTCGGCGGAGAAGAAGACATATTCATTTAAATGAAGGTTCAGGTTTCCCGGCAACACAAGCTCTCGAGAGCTGGAAAATCGTTGAAGAAGATGGCCATCGATCTCGAGTGATCGATGCTCGTATCCTTCAACATCCGCGATCTCCACCTTGTCGCTTTCGTAATCTTGCGCATCCAGTCCGATCGCAAGCGCTTTCAATTGCATGTTGAGATCTTTTGTCACGAGAATTGTTCGATCCGTGCTTTGGCTCTTCACGTAAATGCATAGTGCTAGAATGCGATTATCAACATTTTCAAGGTCGCGAAAGATTTGCTGAAATCTTCCTAGCTCTTTGGTTACCTTCGTAGCGGTTAGAAATTCATTTACTGCTACACGGATCGTACCGCCGCCTGGAGTTTTGGCGCCCTTGATGACAAGTTTGCTATTCTGATTAAAACAGCGGTTCAAAAATCGGTGCACTGTTCGGGCATTCGCACCACGCTCGGTTTGCTCGTTCTTGAATCTGTCCAGTTCGCTTAAGACATCAACCGGGATCCAAACATGATTATCGCCAAATCGGTAAACCGAGTGCGGGTCGTGCAAAAGCACATTGGTATCAAGGACGTAGTTTTTGATTCGGGAATGACTACCGTTCGTTGATTCCGAAAGGTGGTTACGGCGTGATTGCTTTGCAGGCTCCTCGAAGAGTCCGGGCTGTTGTTCTGGATTAACCATTTTGAGACTGACGGAAAATGGAACGGTGTTCGAGAGAGATCGAAGACATTAGTGCCTTTGACTAGCGACGATACTAAGCTGGAGTCGGATCCCGGCAAGCTAAATAGCAGTAGTTGTTTTTTCTGAGTTGCTCCCCGGTTTTATCTTCAAATATAAATGTCCGGATCAGGCAGGAAGTGCGAGTGTAGTTGCATGCCTGTAGCGCCATCTTTTTCTCTGCCTGATCAAAACGGCCAAAAATTTGATCTGGACGAGGCAGCCAGAAGCGGGCCTGTGGTGCTCTTTTTTTATCCGAGAGACGACTCGATGATGTGCACCAAACAGGTGTGCGCCTTTCGGGACAGCTATTCCGAACTGAAGGACTTGGGTTGTTCGATTGTCGGAGTTAGCCGAGATCCGGTGGATTCGCACGCGCGATTTTCAGCCAAGTACAAGTTGCCTTTTCCTCTTTTGACAGATAGCTCGGGAGCTCTAGCCAAGCTTTTTGGAGTGAAAAGAAGGTTCGGGATGATCCCCGGCCGGACGACTTTCGTAATCGACCAGCAAAAGCAAATTGTTGGGCGCTACGATGGTTTACTGGCCCCGAACCGGCATGTTCAGTGGGCTTCTTCGGTAATTCGGAAAACCACTCTCTGATTTACCCGGGGGCATGCGTGACCGTAAACTCGGAGTCTAGCCAGAGGTTTTGCGCAGTAGTGCCATTTGCCCGCGCAATGGTTTGTCGGAGCGACCGGTCCATGGCGGGACCAGGCGAGCTAGGCAAGTCAGGATGACTCTGCGGCATCATTACGATTCGGGAACTGAGTACTCTATTGCGAATAGAAGGAAAAGACTCGGGTCATTTGCGTAGAGACGATGGCCTCTTTAGAGACGATTGCCTCTTTAGGTCCCCGCTTGCCAGGCGATACGAATTGCGCCACGGTCACGAGGGTTGTACGCATCATCCGTCAGTTTTTTAGATGGACGTTGTTGAAGACCCATTGCATGACAGCGTTGAACGTCCGAAACGGAAGAACTCTCCCCCTTACTTGCCGGGATGGGACTAACCCGCTGAATTCTGATCTGTCTGGAACGGAAATTTTCCTGGCCGGATCTGTCTTCTCGCTGCTTTTAATTCTAAAGTGGTTTTACGCCCGGAATCAACCTTGGGACTCTGATGAACCTCAGCATCTTCATGTAGTCTGGGCCTGGACCGTTGGCCTCCTTCCCTATCGAGACGTTTTCGATAATCACTCGCCTTTGTTTCAAGCCCTAAGCGCGCCTCTGTTCAATTGTTTTGGGGAACGCGCGGATATTGTGACAATCATGCGCTGGGCCATGTTGCCGCTTGCCGTTCTGATTCTGTGGCTGATAAATTTCATCGGCTCGCACCTATTTTCTTCGAGAATCGGCCTATGGAGTTGTACAATTGCGGCGACTTATCCCGATCTGTATGCCAAATTAAACGAGTTTCGTCCCGATGTACTTTGGACTGCGCTCTGGTTAATTCTTCTGGCTATTCTGACTACCCGTCGGATACATAGCGGGACTGCCTTCATTAGCGGCCTGGTGCTCGGTATAGCATTCGCTGTCTCAATGAAGACTATATTTCTGCTTTTAACTTTATGTCTGAGCGCCGGCTTTACTTACATTCTTCAAGGTTTTTTGCCAAAAGCGCCTAATCGCGCCTCCGCGACCGAGGTATTCGTCTGTATGTTCGCCAGTGTCGCCGGCTTTATTATTGTCCCGGCTCTCGTAGTCGCGTTTTTCGCTTGGCACCAGAGCTTTAGCCAAATGGTGTATTGCGTTATCACTCACAATTTGACCGGATACGATAATCGCTTGGCTCTGATTCTGGGCCGAATGCGCGACGTGCGTTTCTGGCTTTTTGTGCCGCTAACAATTGCTGGACTTTGGTTGGCCAGGTTTGATCAGAACAAGACAAAGAGTCATCGCCGACTTTTTCTTTTGCTGGTCACCGGTTTGTTTTGTCCGCTTCTATTTTCGTTTTGGCCGCTGATTTCAAAACAGGATTTCCTGCCGTTTCTACCCTTGTTGGTCATAAGCTTGGTAGCGCCGCTCATCTGGTTGGGAGAATGGATGCGACTAAAATCGGGTAATCGAGCGCCAGCCTATTTACTAGCGATCATTGTAGCAGGAGTAGAACTGCTCTGGATGGTAAAGATGCATTCACCGACTAAAGCCGTAAATCAAGGTCATATACAGATTATAGCTGACACCTTAAAACTGACGCGGCCGTCAGAAACCGTCATAGACGCGAAGGGTCAGACTATTTATCGGCCACGTGCCTACTATTATGTTTTGGAGCAATTGACGCGCGAACATGTCACGGAAGGTAAAATCCAAGATGAAGTACCGGATAGGGTCATCGAAAAAGGCACGGCACTTGCAGTACCGACTTGGTGGTTAACCAAAAAGACGGCAGATTTTATCAGCCGTAATTATATATCTGTCGGTGCTGTTTCAGTGCTTGGGCAAAAATTACATTCCAAGAGCGACCATCTTGACTTCAGGATAGATGTTCCTCAACAATATAGTATTATAACCGATCGTGGTCAGGCTTTCGGAATTTTGGATGGAGTTGCTATGAACGGCGGGCGCTATCTGTCAGCCGGGTTGCACAGGCTTATTCTTGATTCGCCGGCGAATTCTGTTGCTGTCATCTGGTCCCGCGCGGCAGACAAAGGCTTTTCGCCGTTTCGGTCGGAGAAGTTGAATAACTAAAATGATGTTATCGAAGTCAGATCGTTTACTATTTGTTGCGCCGCACCCCGACGACGAATCATTAGCTGCCGGGGGTTTGTTGCAAAGAGCCTTCCTTGCTCAGGCGAACGTTAGGATTATTTTCATTACCAGCGGTGATAATAATATCTGGGCTCAACGTTTTTGGGAAAAGCGCTGGCCAATCAGCGCCTCAGATCGAGCTCGGTGGGGCAATCGCCGGAAAGGAGAAGCTCTATGTGCGATCTCCGAGCTTGGCGGCGATGCCGAGAATGCCGCCTTCTGGCAATTCCCGGACCAGGGTTTGACAGACGTTCTCATGGAGGGTCCGGGGGAATTAGCAAGGCTCTTGACTCGAGAAATTAATCAATTTCAGCCAAGCCTGATTATCATTCCTTCGATGAGTGACGCAC
>JAFAXJ010000418.1 GCA_019241095.1 Verrucomicrobiota bacterium
AGATGGATTAGTTACGCGGGCAACCAATACCGACCGGATGCTGCTTCGACGAAAGCTTATATTCTTCGGGGCTGGAGTGTTAGGTTTGCTTTCATTGCTTTTTCTGGGCTTGCTCGGCTACCGATCGCTGAAAGGCAGCGTTGTTGAACAGAGCGGTTTCTGGGCTCGCGCCCGGGAAGGCTGGGCCGGAAAGACGTTTGAGCCAATCGTGACACAAAGCCAAACTGCGCTATTCCGATTCAGAGGAGATGAGCCAATTGGCCCAGGCTATACCGCAGCGACACGTCAGGACTTCCATCGCGGCGATCTGACGCTATCGCAGTTTCATTCCGCACTCCGGGAACTTGCCGCCGAACCACTGCAGATACCCTGGATTTTCGGCGCATTTACTCGTGTCGGAGTTGATCCGGATCAGGCGCGCCAGAATGCTCAACGTGTCGTTTTTGAGGATGGTGTAATTGCGCCGCTCTTAGATGCGACCAGGCTGAAAATGGCAGGCACTGAAAGCAAGACTGATCCACGCCCTCCGGAACGGGTTGGCAATCTCGAGGCGAAAGCGTTAACGGCGCTTGTTCGTGTCGAAGTGCAGCTGAGACAGCTTGCCCTTGCCCGCAGCGGCAACATAGGGCAAACGTTTTTGCCTCCCTTACTCGAGTATGTGGCCGATCGGCCAGGTGATCCTCGGCTGCAGGATGTCATGGAATGGACTTATACTAAAAACCCAGCCGGAAGAGGACTTTGGCCTCCCGAATGGACGAGTGGAGGCGCCACATTGGTGGAGAATACAGCGATAAAAGCCGGTCTTGATCGTCTGCTCGCCGACGCCCAGGGTTTCATAAAAGATCGGTCGACAAACGTTCAAACGTTGCTCCAGCTTTCAGCTCTCGCGAAGCAATATCAAACAACCGAGACGGATCTTTCGACGAAGGCAAGCATCAAAGATGATCCCGCTACGAGCGACCGCGAGGTAAGTACGGTAATGGAAAAACTGAATGCGGCAAAAGTAGCAATGGAGGAGAAATTAGCCACAGCGCGAAATGCCGGAATTTTTCAAGGAGGTCCAGAAACTTTGTTTTCGGCTTTTCAGAAACTCACAACCGGAAATGACTCTCGATTTGGTCAAATTGGGGTCATGCAGAGTGAGATCGAAAAGATAGTTCCGACTCCCGACCCGAACTCAAAAGACCTCACGAAAGTGTTAGGTGAAAATCCTCAAGAAGATCCGAGATATGGTCTGCTTCGCGAAATAAAAGCTCGTCTGAGCGAGATATCGCAACAATTGAAGGCGCAATTGGAGGGCGCTGTTTCGGCGCCTCAGGTCGAAGAGTTCAAGGCTCTCGATGACGCCATTTTCGCGCTCACGCCTAATAAAGCAATGAGCTATCTGGAACGGTGGAACATCTATCAGGAATGCCGAGCGGGAGCACCTGAATTCCACTTCGCTCCTAATATGAGTTTGATAGGTCAGAACTGGAGAACATTCGAGCAATTAACAAAGGCACTCGCATCGTTAACATCCAAAGTAGAAAATTATTCAGGAAAGCTGAAGGAGCCTTTTGTTACGACTTGTAATTACCTGATCCGCCGAACCGACGATACACAGCGGGACGCTTATATCTCCAACTACCTTAAACAAGCAAAATTTCTTGTCCGCCGCAGCATCCGCTTTCCGCTGCTGTGGCCCCCTGGACCGGATAATCAGGCGCTCACGGTAGAGCAGATTAAGCAGATCAAAACCTTGTTAGTAGCCATTAAACGAGACCTCGAATCGGACACGTTCTCGAAAGTTACCGTTCAATCCCGTCAGGTACTTGCTGATTTTGCTAAGGGCCTTAGTCCATTGTTTGCATTGAGCGAGACTATTTTGAAGCCTGATGGGACGCCTACCAGCGTTAGTGTGACGCTTTTAAACGGTCAAGCTCAGCGACAGCTCTCAGGCCCTGATCTCGCGCCGATGCCTACCCCAACACCTGTCCCCACCCCGCCAAAACGCTCATTGATCAGTCAACTCTTTACTGGAGATAAACCAACGCCGACTCCAGTGCCGCAACTGCCTTATAACCCAAGAAACTGGAATGCTGTTTTGTTATTCGGGGGCGGACGATCGCACTCCGCAGGGAAGTCTATTGGGATTGTGCCGGTTGACGCACCATCAGATGTACTCTTGGGGCGGCCACGCATCGATGATTCGTTCCGTTTCGTGGTATTTCATACGCCCACAGGCGGCGCTTCCGAAAGCGTTGATTGTGGACAAAACTGGTCGGCTCTCAGGGCTTTGAGTCGTTTCGGCGCCAAACCGATCGATGTCGGAAATGTCTGGCGGTTGTCGCTCAAACCGGGCGAACCGACTGCGGTGTGGATTCAGTTGGGCTTTGAGAACGTGTTGCCGCCCCTGGATACCTGGCCGACGATTGACAGCCTTGGTCTTCGCGACGCTGCCAGTCCATGAACCATTTCACGAGGCAATTCCTATGCGACAGGCTTAAGAACGAGGTCCAGGTTGCTGTTTTTGGTAAACATCCCGCCTGGGATGATCATATTGATGACATTGGACTATCTACCAACAGCCTCGCTTTAACAAAGCATTATCTGTATGTTGATGGGATTGCTAAGCAGTTAGCTGAGGGAGTATGGGATAGGTTGCTCCCCGAACAATTGGCAGAATTTGATCACCGCTTTGTTTGGACCTATCGACAACGAGCAATCTCGGGCGTTATTCTCGCATCCACCGACGGAAAAGGTCGTGCCCGGTTTCCTATTGTTTTCTGCTGTCAGGCAGGCGTAAGCGGAAGAATAGCCGTTATTTCCTATCTGGATCTGATTGAGCAACTTGCTTTGCATTGCCGTGAATTTACCGCGCAGGCAGCGGTGCGAGAAGCGGTGTTGAGCATGAAGTTAACTTTAAACAGCAGCTGCGTGAGAAGAGCGGAGCCGGCAGATTTCCCTAGCTTCCCCGAAAGCAGTGATCGAGATATTCTTTTACAATCGCTAAGCTTGGTGGCCGATCAGATCGGCCGCGCGCATTCGCCAAACAATCGCGGTTCCCATTTCAGGCTGCCCGGGATCTCAAAAAACACCAAAGAGAATTTGATCTTCTGGTGCAGTTATTGTGCGCGTCTAGCTCCCGATCTAACTAGCCTTGTGATAAGCATTGCTAATTCGACCTATGTAGACCTGATTATAGGAGAACCAAGCTCGACCGATTTCTTTTGTTTGCGATCGAATTTATCAGCTCTGCCGCTTACTGCGACATTAGCCTCTTCGACTGTGGATGCTAAGGCTTTGGAGTATCTTGAACATTACCGCACCCTTCCGCATGGCATTTCGGGGGAAGGAAAGAGATTCTGGTGGCGTTGCCTGCTTAAGCAGTTCACGCCGCCGTAAAAATATTTGAGCGTCGCCCCGGTCTGGAGAACAAGGCTCTGCCAGGAGGCTGGTGACATCAGGGGCCTTTCAAAGCGAGGTTAACAAACCCGTTTATGGCCGCTCCGTTGCTTAGCTGGGTAAGATTTTGGAAATCCATGGCGCCTAGATTCTGGCATAACCCGGACGGGCATCCCCTTTGGTTACCGAACATGTGGGACGCACAATTGCGTAATGGCGATCTTGCGATGCAATGGAAATATCCAATGAAGAACCCAGTCCGGCATGGTTTGGTCAAAACCGCTGAACAATGGCTTTATCGGGGCCGATTAGATCTGCTGCCCTGGCATGATCCATAGTGCGGCGGGAGTGTAAAGGCTCTAGCACGATCTGCTCTGGCTTGCGTCCATTTCCCGGCAACTCCGCTCTGAAAGACAACTGATGTTCATAAGGAGCCTAGCGCGGCAGAGCCTTGCTCTGCCGGCCGGCGTTTGATGTCCCGGTCTATCGATTTCTTTCAGTGCGATTTTCTCGGTCGACATGGTGAGCCGTGGTTTTTCGCGTAGAGTATCCGAGATAAAGTCCGCCCGTATGCTCGATCCCGAATCGGAGATAATTATTGCGCTTTTTAAAAAAAGGCCTCGGCGGACCGTCTCTACGCTGAAAAACCAGTCCAAGATCGTTTTGGAAAAGCTGGTAAGCGAAGGTAAGTTAGTGAGGCTCGACGCTTACTACCTGGCCGGGCACGAACCCACTGTTGAGAGCGAATCGGACCGAATCGTGAAAACGCTTCTATCCAAGCCTAGACTGTTCAA
>JAFAXJ010000581.1 GCA_019241095.1 Verrucomicrobiota bacterium
ATTTCTGCAGCTCTTATGTGCCTGTGTCGGGATGGGTTTGGTTTCACCGACATCGGCTCAGCAAAAAAAGCTGAATTCTATCGGCTTGACATTAGGTGATCTCGGTAATCCGTTTTTTGTCCAAGTTGCTCATGGTGTTGAAGCGCAAGCAAAACGAATTAACCCAGCGGTAAAGATCATTTCGGTATCCAGCAATTATGATGTGCATGTTCAAGACGATCAGATCAAGGACTTCATCGCTCAGAAGGTTGATCTTATTATTTTAAATGCTGCGGACAGCAAGAAAATCGCTGCGGCGGTGAAGCGGGCTAAAGCGGCTCACATCGTTGTTATTGCCGTGGATGTTGGTGCCGAGGGGGGCGTGGACGCCACAATTGAATCGAATAATAAGCAAGCTGGCGAGGAGGCTGCTCAGTATATGGCCGACAGGTTGAAGGGGAAGGGCCAGGTTGTAATTGTAAACGGACCGGCAGTAACCTCTGTTCAAGACCGAATTGCGGGAGCGCTCGGAGTGTTCAAAAAGTATCCTGACATCAAAGTCCCACCTCGGACTCCGAACGCATTAGGCACACCGGAAGATGGAATGCGCATAATGACCGATTCGTTGACTGCGTATCCAAAGCTGGCGTCAGCATTCGCTATCAATGATCCAACCGCATTGGGTTGTGATCAGGCTGCGAGAAAAGCGGGAAGATCGGACCTCTTCATTGTTGGTGTGGATGGTTCGCCCGACGCAGTTGCCGCCTTGAAGTCGCCCGGAAGTCTATTTGCGGCTACCGCTGCACAGGACCCATTTGCCATGGCGGAAAAAGCTGTGGAAGTTGGCAATGATATCATGAACGGGCATAAGCCAGCAGATACGACAATTCTAATCCCGGTGAAATTAGTTACCCGCGAAACGGTTAATCAGTACCAAGGTTGGACGCGGTAAGGCAGTGATGTTGGCAAAGGGTCTGCTGCTTGCGGCCGCGGTCTTCGCCACCGGTGAAAGCTTCAATCGTCTGCTCCAGCGCACGAAGAGGAATGCTCTGCCGCGGTAGGCTCCTTGTGAACAAAGGGGTTCTTTCAAAATGTACTTACGTTGGATAAGAGCCAAGGCACGGCTATTGAGCGTATTGAACGACCTTCGATGCCTGCCTGAACCTATACAGACCCCACCTGGTTCCAACGATTAAGGTCGTTTGCTGACAAAGGATTCCAAGACCTGCAAGGTTTCGGTAACGTTTCGGTCAATAGAGTATTGCCCTGCTAATTGAATACAGGATGATCGTATTTCCTGGCTTTTCGCAATCTTGCTCCAGCTTTCGATGCTGAGCGAGAGGCTGTCTACGTCATTCGGCATGTCGATGACGTCCCCATGGGTCCCCGGACTAATGATCTCGGAAAAGCCGTTTGAGCGAGTCGTAATAACTGGCATCCCGAGTGATAGCGCTTCCAGACAGGCGTTTGAGAAGGGGTCGTAAATTGTCGGCAGAACGAACAGGTCCCCGCCAGCAAGCAAAGAGTGAATATCTGCACTTGGCCCAAAGTAAAGTATTCGCGAGGAACGAAGGGGCGGTTTCCGGTCTGCCCCGATGACTATGAGACGAATCCGCCGATCCTTAATCATCTGGATAGCTTCAATGGCATACCGCAAACCTTTCCTTTTCCAGCCCGTACCGGCAAAAACCACAGCTGTATCCTGTGGACGAAGTCTCCAGAGAGAACGCGTCCTGGCACGTGCGCTCGTACCAAGCACAAAGTGCGGAAGCCCATTATAAATGACTCTGATTCGATCGGCAGGATATCCGAATTCGGAGATAATCTGATTTTTGATTAAGGCGGAATTTGCTATGACCTGATCGGCAGCGCTTGGCCGGAACAAAGCCTGTTCTAATCCGCAGATTTGAGCATGCTTGCTGTTCAGGAAGCGAAATTTAGCTTTCCACGAGCTTTCATACTTTGCTCGTTCCCTCAACCATACCCGATGGACGCCATCGCCAGCACGGTAACAGTTACACTCCCAAATTCGTTCAAGGCTGAAAAGGATCTCTTCAGCATTCCGTTTCTTTCTGAGCTCATCTGCAAACCTGACCGGTTCTTGTGCCGCGATCCGTACCAACTTGCCATAAGGCCACTCGGCAATCGGCCACAAGGTGGAGCTATAAAGCGTCAATGAATGACCGGCATCGACCAGGCTGCGTGCAACTCTTTTCAAATATGCCTCGGCGCCGCCAGTACGCGAAAATCCGCGTCGAACCAGGCCAATATTCATTGGTAAAAGGATAGGGGCAAGAGGCAGAGGGAGCAAGGAATGGCACGCTTGATGTTCCAGCCCTCTTGCCGGATGGCAGACTCCCATTAGACTATCTCGAGGTGGATAATCTTCTTCCAAGCCGCGTTCTCTATGCTGTATCCGCGCGAATCGGCGGGGTTGGGCTTGACTCGGTTGCACACGAGACTCTGCGCGGAATCGAGAACCGATTGGGATTAGCAGTCGCGTATGGGAATCGCGCCAGGGACCTTGATCATCATAAAATTTTGACCTTGCAATGGCATCCGGTCCGTCTGCTTTCGAATCTGGATCGCCAATATTATTATGGCGCGAAAAAGAAAGTGTTAGACCGAGTAGCCAGTCACATCCTTCGGCGCGGTGGTTTCGATCTGTTTCATGGTTGGTCTGGCGACGCCGTGCGCTGTTTACGCGTGGCAAAAGAGCTTCACATTCCTTCGATTCTGGAAATTCCCACTTGGCATCGGCATAAAGGGAATTGGGTGCCGTTCAAAACCGATCACGAACTTCAGATGGAAAGCGCCCGGTACCCAGAAAGATGGTTGAACAGATTGCTTATCAGCAGGCATCAATCACTGGAAGAATACGATCTGGCTGATCTTTTGCTGGTCTTATCAGAAAAATCCGAACAGACATTCCGCTTTGCCGGTTTACCGAAAGAGAAAATGTTCCGAATGTCGCGAGGAGTTGATGTTGAGCGGTTCAAGCCTGGCAAAAAGCCTTCCGTCTTCAGGGCTCTCTTTGTTGGATCTTTGATTAAAAGAAAGGGCGTTCATTGGTTGATTGATGCTTGGAAACAACTGGCACTCCCAAATGCGGAGCTTTGCCTGGCTGGGCATGTGCACCCGGAAATCGAGCCATTCCTCAAGGATGCGCCTGGCTCGATCAAGGTGATAGGATTCTCGAAACGGGTAGAGGATCTTTATCGGGAAAGCAGCGTTTTTGTTTTTCCATCGGAATGCGAGGGAAGTGCGAAAGCTACCTACGAAGCTGCGGCTTCGGGCTTAGCCCAGATTACTACGCGTGAATCCGGTGACGTGGTGGTTGATGGTCTCAACGGAATTCTCATTCCTCCGAACAACGTTGAGGCCCTTTGCCAAGCCATCCTGATGCTCTATCAGGATTCAGCACTGACGGAACAGATGGGGGCGGCTGGCAGGCGCCGAGCGGTTGCCGAATTTACCTGGGACCACTTTCGGCAGCGCGTGTTGGCGGCCTATAAGGTAGCGGTTCGGATGTGTCAAACCTGTAACAATTGAAGTCGATGTCGGCAGAGCCGCGGATCCTGGTGATTCAGCTTAAACGTCTTGGCGACCTGATTCTGACAACGCCCGCACTTTCAGCCCTGCGCCGCACTTTCCCCAAAGCTCAGATTACACTTGTGATCGATTACGAGTGCAAAGAGCTCGCTCCGGCAATTACCATGGCCGACGAGATCTGGCAATATCAGCGGGGTCACAGCTGGAGTTTATGGTTCAAACTCATTTGGCAGACGTTCAATATCTGCCTGGATTTTACAGGTAATGATCGTTCAACGCTCATTGTACTCCTCTCAAAGGCAGCACGGCGTTTGGGGTTCTCTTATCAGGCTAAAAAAAAATTTCGCTTTTGGGCTTACACCACTCTTGTTCACTCGCCAGTGCAAGAAAACCATACTATCGACCATTACGTCGACCTGGTCAGACCAATTGAGGCAATTTGTGACCCGTCCCAGCTTTCACTCCAGATTCCAACTGCTTTGGAGTATTCCGCAGAAAACCTTTGCCACGAGCTTGGTATTAAGGGCCAATTTTGTGTCATTCATCCTGGAAGCGCTAGAGCTGAGAAATATTGGATTGCAGAAGGTTGGGCGGCAGTCATTCAATTATTGTATCGCCAGTTAGGCTGCCCCTGTCTGATCACCGGCGGAAGTGATCGCTCCGAGCTCAAGCACGTCCAAGAAATCATGGACCGGACCCCGGATGTACCCGCCCTTTTCAATCTGGCCGGCAAAATCGATTTTCTTTTGACGGCGGCTTTGATTAAGCGCTGCTTTCTTTTCGCGGGTGTCGACACAGCAGCAGCGCATGTAGCTGGCGTTTTCCAGGTTGCTCAGCTGGTTCTATTCGGCCCGACCAATCCTTACCATTGGAGAGCCCGCCATCACAGAAGTCTAGTTCTCCGGTCAGGATACAATGCTCCAATGGTGGTGTTCGAACCCAAGCAGCAAGCGAGGCCTATGACGCTGCTGTCGACCGAGACCGTTATCCGTGCTATGGAAACACTTTTGGGAAAGCTCTAATGCCGAAAATAAGACCTCGACAGTACGTACAATTGCTGATTGGGCCCTACCGCGATTTGTTCCCTTATCTAAAGCCTCACGCGTGGCGTTTTTTTCTGGCCCTCCTCTTTGGCGCCTTATTCGGTATCACTACCGGACTGTTTCCGTTGGTGATGAACCACGTCAATTCGCGAGTTTTTCCGCATGGCCGTGATGCGGGGATGCTCGCTAACACCCATTCCGTAAGTGGACCGGATCTGAATTATGTCCTGCTTCTTTGTTCGGCGATCCCGTTCATTTTCATTCTCAGGAGCATCTTCGACTATCTGAATGGCTATTACATGGGATGGGTTAGCTTGAGAGTATTAGCTGATCTACGATGCAAGCTTTATAGTCACATTCTTAGCCAGTCACTGGAATTCTTTAATCAGGAACGCTCAGGTAATCTGATGTCTCGTGTAGCCAACGATACGCGACAGGCTCAAAACGCGCTGACCAGCATCAGCAGTGATGTGATCAAACAACCAATCACGATCGTCGGATCGCTGAGCGCGTTATTGTATCTGGATTGGAAATTTACCATCATCAGCTTGGTGCTCTTTCCAGTCTGCCTGATTCCAATTGTCGTTTACGGGAAGCGAGTTCGGCAGCAAGGAAAGCTGGAGGAGCAAAAAGTGGGTTCCATGATGTCGATTCTGCAGGAGAGTTTCGCGGGAATCCGAGTAATTAAGGCTTTTGCACGGGAAGGACGGGAAGCATCATACTTCCGGGAAATAAGCGAAGAGCAATTTCGCAGCGGCGTAAAGGTAAGAGCAGCTATCGAGATTGTGGGCCCGATGGTTGAGGGTGTCGCAGCCATTGGCGTAGGCATCGCCCTCTTTTACGTCTGGTATACTCATCTAAGTGCCGCCAGATTGTTAGCCCTACTGACTGGCGTCTTTTTCCTTTACGATCCGGTAAAAAAACTCAGCCGCATTCACTTGGTAATGCAGCAGTGTTTCAACGCGACAACGAACGTTTTTGAGATACTGAACCGTAAGCCGACCATTCAAGACCGTCCCGACGCGATCTCGCTCGAAAAAAGCATAGGTGATATTCGCATTGAGGAGGTTACTTTTCGATACAGGCCCGGCTTTGGGCCGGCAATCAGGAATCTGAGCATGCATTTTCGCCCTGGTAAATACTACGCGTTAGTCGGGTCCAGTGGCGCCGGGAAAAGCACAATACTGTCGTTACTTCTGCGATTCTATGAACCGGAAGTAGGAGTGATTCGACTTGATGGACGGGATATAAATAAGATCAAGCAGGTATCTCTGCGGGAACAGATTGGGATGGTGTCGCAGGAAACATTCCTTTTTCATGATTCGATTCTAAATAATATCCGTTACGGACGCTTGGATGCCAGTAAGGACGAAGTTGTTGAAGCAGCCAGACAGGCATACGCGCACGACTTCATCACGCAACAACCGCGCGGATATGACACAGTGATCGGAGACAAGGGATGCCTGTTGTCTGGCGGGCAACAACAACGTTTGTCTATTGCTCGCGCGCTCTTGAAGAACGCGCCAGTTTTGCTGCTTGACGAAGCGATGTCTTCTCTGGATTCGGAAGCCGAGCGCGAAATACAAGCTGGCCTGGATCGTTTATCTCAAGGCAGGACAGTTATTGCCATTGCCCATCGACTTTCCACTGTTTTAAAAGCCGATCAGATCATTGTGATGCATCAAGGCGAAATTCGCGAAACGGGAACGCATCGTGAGCTTTTGGAATCTTCTGCTATTTACAAGAAGCTGTACGACCTGCAATTCCAAAGTCCGGATTTCCAGGAAATCGAATCCGCAGTCGTCGAAAGCGCGCTGTAAAAGCGCGCTATAAGATTTCACTTTTCAGCATCGAAACGTAGCAGGTGATAGTTGAACAGCCTCTGAGTTCGGCATACAGGCGTTCCGAACGAATGAAGAGTCTCGTCCCGAGCAATGATCTATAATGATACCATCGCCGCCATTTCGACTCCCATAGGAGAAGGAGCTTTGGGAGTCATACGTCTAAGTGGGCCGCAAGCACTTGAGATTCTTAAAGTGACATTTCATGGCGCCGCGGCGCCTCAACCGCGGCGAGTGCACTATGGAGAAGTCCATGATCAATCTGGAAAACTGGATTCCGTACTGGTGACCTACTTCCAAGCTCCAAAAAGCTACACTGGAGAAGATGTCGTTGAGGTTAGCTTTCATGGCGGGATCTTATTGACGCAGCGTATTTTTCAACTTTTTCTCCAAATGGGCGCCAGAGCTGCCGGTCCGGGAGAATTTACACAGCGCGCCTTCTTAAATGGCAAGATGGACCTGACTCAGGCGGAAGGCGTCCTGGACCTGATCAAGGCGCAGACAGATTTAGCTCTACGTGCTGCGAACGAACAACTTTCGGGTCGTTTAGGCCAAAGCTTAATCGAGCTCCGTGAGAAGCTTCTGACTATTCTCGCTCATGTGGAAGCCTACATAGATTTCCCAGATGACGAGATTGATCCTGAAACTGGGCAACTTTTGATAGAAAGAGTTGAACAATGCCAAACCCAAGTGGAACGCCTACTATCCACGGCAGAGCAAGGCAGGGTACTGCGACATGGCCTTCGAACGGTGATTTTCGGAGCACCCAACGTGGGTAAATCCAGTTTGCTAAACCTGCTACTTGGTTACGATCGAGCAATCGTCAGCGCCTTTCCTGGAACTACAAGGGACACGATTGAGGAAGTAATCAATGTAAGAGGTATTCCGGTAAGGCTGATTGACACGGCGGGAATTCGCGAGTCAAACGATCAACTCGAGAATGAAGGTATTCGACGTATGTACTGGCAACTCGGGCAAGCAGACCTTCTTTTATGCGTTGTGGATGGGAGCCAGCCAGCACCGGACCAACAATTTGCTGATGTTGGCAGTGCAAAAACTCTTTTGGTTCTAAACAAGATTGATTTGGGATTGCATCCCGATTGGACGAACTCTCCTGGCATTCGCTTCTCCTGTACTGAACAGATGGGGAAAGAGGAACTGAACGCGGCTATTTGGACCAAAGTGATGGGAGGGGGGGTGCGACTTGAAGATATGCACGTTGCTATTAACGCGCGCCATCAACAGTGCTTGATGGAAGCTAGAGTTGCACTCAAGGAAGCGCTCAGTAGCCTCAAAGAGGACGTGTCTCCCGAATTTATTTCTATCGAGTTAAGGACGGCGTTGGACGCGGTTGGCGAGGTCGTTGGGAAGGTCGACGCCGAAGAGGTGTTAGGAAAAATTTTTAGTCAGTTTTGTATAGGCAAGTAAGTTGAGTGCGCTCTGTTTGTGAGGTGGATCTCATGGGCGAATGCGGGCCGCGGGCCGATGCGGCCCATAGATAGGACTCATAGATCCTATCGCCTTGTGCAAGTACGCTCCATAATCTGGCTGCATTAGCGATAAAACGGGGCGCTGCGCGTAAGAAGCTCTACTGAGTCGCCTACTTGAATGAAGCCCGACGCGACAACATTGAAGTTTCGGCCGAAAAATGTGTTTTGACCGAAACGTCGAAAACTGGCGAGAGTTTGTATCGGTCCGGGGCCGGTTCGATTGCCGGTTGCTTGGTCCACTGTAGGCACTGAGCAACGACCACAGGGCGTTGTGCCATGCAAGACGGCAGAACCAATCGCGATTTTTCCCCAGTGATCTTCGTCGTACGCAACGCTTGTCTCAACCACAAGGTTCAAACGAAAGCGATCCGAAGGCACAGGATCTAATAGTCTGGAGTTAAGGTCGGCCATCGAAGCCTCTCCTATGAGCAGAACAGGAAAAGCGTCTGCAAAACTAACTATTTCTCCGTTGGTCGCATAGGACGAATTAACCATCCTCAAACAGGTATCAGGCATGTAGACCAGGCTTAAACTTGCGTTCAGCCATTTGCTGATCCAGCGATCCCGCTTCTACAACCCGCAAAGCTTGTACACTGTCACGCCAGACGGTGACGGCTGACCATTTATCTTGATCATGAACCTTTAAAGGCAACGAGATGCTATCGTCCAGGTAAGTTAGCTGCAAAGTATCGTCCCTGATCGATGGTTTGATAACGGCCATGCCAGGCAATTGCCGTTGTGAAACGAACCTTCCTTCGTTATCCACAATCATCCATCGCCGATCCATTGCGATTCCTCGCGCTTCGACGTTTGCTGTTTTCAGATCTATTCCGCCACAGCCCTTGACAGGATAGATCACAATCCTCTTTACGGAGATATTGTTGGTCATAGTTGATGCAGCGCGAGGTATATCCGGCCTCTCTCCAAGGTATGTTCTCCAGATCATCAGGTGAAGCCTTAAACAAACAGGTCAATTTCGAGCACAGTTCTGATCGTTAAGGTGAGAAGTTCTCGGACCTTGCTCTTCAGGCGCATTTGTGCAAATGGACCGGTACGAGAGCCTACGAACAAATCTTCAGGCCTTTGCTTTTCTCGCTAGACCCGGAAACAGCTCACCATCTAACACTCGCGATATTGTCCTTACTTTCTCGGTTTCCGATCCTATTAGAATCAGTTTCGGATCAGGTGAGAGCCGAGCGGCAAGTATTTGGAATTCGTTTTCCAAATCCCGTTGGTCTGGCTGCCGGTTTTGATAAAAACGCAGTGGCCGTAACTGCCTGGCATGCTCTGGGGTTCGGTTTCGTCGAGGTTGGCACCATCACCGCCCAAAGCCAGCCTGGCAATCCGCGTCCTCGAATTTTTCGTATCCCTGAGTTGGAAGCGATCGTGAACCGGCTTGGGTTCAACAATGACGGCGCAGAAAAGGTCGCTAACCGGCTCGGAAATTACCATAATCGAAAGGCGCCGCTTGGGATCAACATTGGAAAAACCAGGTCAGTTCCATTGGAAGCTGCTGTCGCCGATTACCTGGCAACGTTCCGGCGGATGCAGGATCTGGGTGATTACTTCGTGTTAAATGTGAGTTCACCCAATACCCCGGGCTTGCGGGAGCTTCAGGAACGGCAGGCATTAAAAGATCTGCTTTCCGCCATCCAACGGGAGAATGCCTCCAAACCTCTTTTAGTAAAGATAGCGCCCGACCTGGATCGCGCTCAGATCGACGCTGTCATTGAGGTC
>JAFAXJ010000308.1 GCA_019241095.1 Verrucomicrobiota bacterium
CCTCCTCGTGTACAACCGAGGTTTTCCCCACGCTCCATGGAGCGTTGATCTGGCTTCTCCCGGCAAGGAGGAAGGACCTTGCGTACACGAGGAGCTTGGCGGCGCCAGAGCCTTGCCTTCCAGTGCGTTCCCTTTGTTAACGTCCTGAATTCAGAGAATGACTCTCAAGTAAGACGAACTTCGTGTGGTAACTCGACTGTCCCAAAACCGTGAGGTACATAGTTCTCAACTTACGCACCAATATGGTTAACGTTTTCAGCCTGGCAGCACAAAAATCCATTTCGAAACTGCCCGAAAAGGACATCTTAGCTTTGGCCATCTCTTTGGAAGAGGAGGACGGGAAAATTTATGGGAATTTTGCGGATAGATTGCGCGAAACTGCCTCAAAAACCGCGGCTGCACTCGATGCTATGCGCGAAGAAGAGTCTAATCATCGTCGAGAACTGATTGACCTGTACCGGCAACGGTTCGGTGACCAGATACCGCTGATTCGTAGGACCGACGTGAAGGGTTTTGTCCAAAGGCGCCCTATATGGCTGGGCAAAATGTTGAGTGCCCAGCAGGTGCGAAGAGAAACAGCATCGATGGAAGATGAAAGCAAAAGATTCTATGAAGCTTCTGCTCAGAAGACCACAGACGCCTCCACTCGTAAGCTGCTCGGTGACCTTGCTTTGGAAGAGAGTAAACACCTGGCGTTAGCTGAAGAGCTCGATCGCGAGCAGGTGGAAAGCGGTGATCGGGAAAGGGAGGACGAGGCGCGACGGCGTACGTTTGTCTTACAGGTTGTTCAACCCGGTCTTGCAGGTTTGATGGATGGCTCAGTTTCAACGCTCGCCCCCGTCTTTGCAGCTGCGTTTGCAACCAGAAATAGCTGGGATGCGTTCCTGGTCGGAATGGCAGCTTCAATCGGTGCTGGAATCAGCATGGGATTTGCCGAAGCGCTGTCGGATGATGGTGCCTTGAGCGGGCGAGGGCACCCGTGGCTTCGAGGAACTGTGTCCGGATTGATGACGACGCTCGGCGGCATCGGACATACTTTGCCCTTCCTGATCGGATCTTTTTACGTGGCAACTGCGGTAGCGGTCGTTGTGGTCGCGATCGAGTTGGCAATCATCTCCTTCATCCGGCATCATTACATGGATACACCGTTGCTTGCCGCGCTTTTTCAGGTCGTGTTAGGAGGCATTCTGGTCTTTATCACAGGGATTTTAATCGGTTCTGCATGATCATTGATTATTGAGCCGCCGCGCCTTCTGGCGCACGGAGCAAATGGCATCGCCAAACAGCAGTTGAAGCCAATACTTCGTCAAACGACCAGATTGATCAGAAGCTGAAACAGAGCCGCCAAATAGGCCTCGAGGTGAAGCGACAGATCGCCAAGTTTCATTCCACACCTCCGGGCCAAGGAAGAGCAACCTTTTGTAGACTTCTCTCATACAGCTTTGCGTAAATGGCTGTGCTTTTCAACGACGTATGCCCCAGAAAATCGGCTGCTTCCTTGAATGATGATCCGCGTCGCACCATGTGAGTACCGACGGTGGGGCGTAACCGATGCGCGCCCAATCGCGGGCCTTGTACTCCTGCCTCTTCGAAGATACGCCTACTAATAGCCAATGGCACAGCCGTCGTTTCGACTTTCGGATGCACCGTAGTAAACGCCCTGTCGCTCATCACGCATGATAGCCTGGTACCCGCCATACCCGCCCAGAGCGAATCGTACGCGGTGTCCACGGTTCATTAGTTCACGAACGATTTGATATGGATAACCGGATTCAACGTTCACCCAACCACCTTCGTTCATGATTTCACCTGTTGGCGATGAGGAGCCTTCATGTTGCCAACGAGCTGCGTCGCCTGCTTCCTGCAGGTTCATACCAAAGTCGATGATGTTTGTGAGAACCTCTACCTGACCCATCGGCTGCATGTCACCGCCCATCACTCCGAAAGCAAGCCATGGTTTTCCGTCCTTCATCACGAAGCCCGGGATGATGGTGTGAAACGGTCTTTTGCCCGGCGCATACACGTTCGGATGACCGGCTCCATCGAGAAGAGTTCGCCTCGATCTTGAAAGCCGAAGCCTAGGCCCGGAACAACGACTCCGGATCCCAGTCCCCGGAAGTTACTCTGGATCAGCGAAATCATATTTCCTTCTTTGTCCGCCACACACAGGTAAGTTGTGTCGCCTTGAGTCAGCTTTGCGTGTCCGGCATCGTGATGGAGCGCTGCGTTTTTGAGGTCGATCAGCTTCCTGCGTTCAGCTGCGTACTCTTTGGATAAAAGCCTGGCCATGGGTGGGGGATAAAATGCCGGATCCGCGTACATCCGAGCCCGATCTTCATAAGTGATTTTTTTTGCTTCTATCATCACATGGAGCGAATCGGCGCTTCCGGCACCCATCGACTTGAGATCAAAACCCTCGAGGATATTCAGCATCTGCAGAACAGTGGCACCCTGAGTGTTAGGCGGTATCTCGTAGACCTCGTAACCGCGATAGTCGACGGAAACCAAATCAATCCAGTCGGAACAGTGCGAAGCGAAATCTTCCTGACTTAGATAACCACCGTTTTCGCGAAAGAATTGGTCAATTTTCTCGGCAATTTCACCCTTGTAGAAAGCGTCTCGCCCTTTCTCAGCGATGATCTGATAGGTATTGGCTAGATCCCGGTTTCTGAAAACATCACCTTTGGCCGGCGGTTTTCCGTTAATCGTGTAGGTCTGGAGTAGTCCACCCGGTTGGTTTGCCAGTAAGGAAACGTCACGACTCAGGAAATAGGCAATGAGTTCTGTCACCGGGAATCCTTCGATTGCATACTGAATCGCTGGAGCCAGGTCATCTTTCATCGGCAACCTTCCAAACCGATCGTGCAGCTCGAACCAGGCATCCACCGCTCCCGGAACGCTGATGGGTAGAATACCGTATTTTGGAATCGTCTTGATGCCGAGCCTGGCGAGCTCAGCTTTCATTTGGTTGTATGATAAACCTCTGGGTGAACGGCCGCTGCCGTTGATCCCATACAGCATCTGCGTCTTCGTGTCCCAGACAATCGCAAAAAGATCGCCACCCAGACCGCAGCCAACCGGTTCCATCAGTCCAAGTGTAGCGTTCGCGGAAATGGCTGCATCGACCGCCGACCCACCTTTTTTCAGTACGTCAATCGCTACCTGCGTAGCCAGAGGATGCGCGGTGGCTGCCATTCCATTCCTTGCAATCACTTCGGAGCGCGTTTGAAACGATTTTCCAGTAATGCGATCCATTTAGGAAAAAGCCTGCTTGCGTCAACTCGTCAACTCTCCCTGAGGAGCCCTCGTTTTCCAAGGTAAAAAGAAATCGAGGAAGTTATTGCGCCTAATCATACTAAAGCCCCGGACATGCGCGCTCCAAGCGCAACTGCGAGGAAGCAACTCTGTGAATTACACAGGGATTTATCATCTGCAAGAAACTAACATTAAGTAAAGGTCTACTAAAACATGTATATTAACTAACTATTGAGCTAACATAGATACATACATGCTATAGGTCTAAGTGTATGATTGATAGAAAGAGAAAAGGGATCTCCTAAAATACATGCATACATGAGGTAAACAGCTAGGCTAATTATGAAGCCCGCTTAGAAAAAGAAGCCAAATCCTATGATCTCCAACTAGTTCCCACTTAGGTTTTTCCACCCCCCATTCCTGGAGAGCCGATATACAGTATGCGTAACGCCTAGCACCTCTGTTAGCGCAGGGGA
>JAFAXJ010000465.1 GCA_019241095.1 Verrucomicrobiota bacterium
TTGAGCAGCTTACTGCGGGGGGAATTTTTAAGGCAAAGTTGTTATAAGCTGATTTTTCGCCTGCGGTCCACACCAAAATTCGTGCCAAGGAAACTGCCGATCCTGGAGTTGTTCATTCGATTTCTCCAGAGAAACGGCAGGGCTGACGCGGCGTACCAGGGAGCAGCGCTTCTCTGGCCATGTTTCTGTTTGGGAGGATGCCCTGGAGGTTTTCGGTTTGGCGGCGCGTGTTCCATCGACCAAACATCAGAGCTGTACCGCCCCGGTTCTTGAACACGAACTCCGGGTTGGTCATGATCACGGCCCTGATGATCGGGGACATTACATACAACGCGTGGGCCTGATTAGGGGAATTAACAATGCCTCGCCGACCCGCTGTCACAACCTGGGCCATCCTCCAACTCGCCTTCGAGACCGTAAAGCGTCTCGTCTTGGTCGATGTGCAGGTGCGGCGGCGGTTCATGCCCGGGTTGAGACCGGAATTCCAGAAGGCAGAAGCTGTTGCCGGTTTGGGACGACCTTACAAGAGATGACATCAGCTTCCCATGGAGAACCTGTTCGTTTCCTGGAACACCAGGTAACCGCAAAGTCCCTGATTTCAGGCGTATTCTGGAGGATGCCAGCTCAGGTGCCTCAAAGTGTTGTTAGCGAGTTCGCGAACGAGCTGCACAATAACCCCAGCATCAGCAGAGGTAGCGAAACGGATCATTATCTCCGACATGGATTGAGAGAAAGCCACCTATCGGCGTATGTAGTTGAAAGATTTGAAACCCGTGATAGAACCCCGACCATGCGATTGCTAGTAACGGGTGGATGCGGATTCATTGGCAGCCACTTTATCCGCTACGTTCTTGAACATTACCAACCAGAAAACGTGACGAATGTTGACGCTTTGACGTACGCCGGATCGCTCCAAACGGCGGCTGACTTTTCTGAGAGATTTGGAGACCGTTATGATTTTGTCCATGCTGATATTCGAGAGCTCGACTGGATGGATGATCTATTATCCAGACACAGCTACTATGGAATAATCAATTTTGCCGCGGAATCACATGTGGACCGGAGTATCACCGACCCTGAAAATTTCATCGATACCAATATCAAAGGCGCGACCAATCTTTTGGCTGCTGCCCGCCGCCATGGGGTGAAGCGCTTTGTGCAAATCTCGACCGATGAAGTTTACGGCTCCCTGGGGGAGAGCGGCTGGTTTACAGAATCTTCTCCAATCAACCCAAGCTCCCCTTATTCCGCCAGCAAAGCTGCTGCCGATCTGCTGGTCTTGGCTGCGTATAAGACCTATGGGCAAGATGTGGTAATCACTCGAAGTTCAAACAACTATGGTCCATTTCAATATCCCGAAAAACTCATTCCACTGATGATCTCACGAGCTTTGACGAATCATTCTCTTCCAGTCTATGGCAAGGGTGTAAACATACGGGATTGGATCCACGTGGAGGATCATTGCGCTGCGGTTTTCGATGTGCTCATGCAGGGCAGGGCGGGGGAGGTGTACAACGTTGGTGCCGGATCCGAACGCACCAATCTGGAGATTGTAAAAGCAATTCTGGCTCATTTAGGCCAGAGCGAAGAACTCATTCAATTTGTGACTGACCGTCCTGGGCATGATTATCGTTACGCAATTGATGCTCAAAAATTGCGTTCGGAAATTGGATGGAAGCCATCGCATGATTTTAAAACGGGTTTGGCTGAAACAATCGAGTGGTATCGGGAAAACGAGCGTTGGTGCAGCGAGGTTCTCAAACCCCGATGAGAGAGCGAATAGCAATCATCGGCAGAAATGGCCGGCTCGGAGCAGCTTTGTGCCGAGAACTCGCAATTCACTACGAAGTGCTTCCACTTGGTCGTGAAGAGGTTGATTTGCGCCGCCCGATTGAGCCGCAGATGAAGGACATTGGGTTTGAATTATTGATCAACGCCGCTGCTGCAACAAACGTGGACTGGTGTGAAAGCCACCAGGAGGAAGCAAATTTGATTAACGGTGAAGCGGTTGCGGCTTTGGCAGAACTTTGCGCAATACGTCGTGTGAGAATGCTGCATATCGGCACCGATTATGTTTTCGACGGTTCTGCAACAGCGCCCTACGAAGAAAGTGATTTGGCAAATCCGATCAGTGTCTATGGAAGCTCGAAATTGATCGGAGAACAGAGCCTGCTCAGAGCAAGCGACCAGCACCTGGCGATCCGCGTATCCTGGGTATTCGGACCGGACAAGGCAAGTTTTCTGGATTTTATGCTTCATAGAGCCCAATTCGAAAGCGAGGTCTGTGCTGTTGCAGATAAATTCTCTGCACCGACCTACACACACGATTTCTGTGAATGGATCCGCCCTCTTCTTTTCGATTTACCTGCTGGCGGCGTCATGCACCTATGCAATGACCAAGGCTGCAGCTGGCAAGAGTATGCCCAGTGTGGAATCGATACTGCGCGCCGCCTTGGCTGGAATCTGAAATGCACAATAGTCAAACCTATCGCTCTGAATTCTATGTCACAATTTGTGGCAAAGCGACCGGTCTACACCGTGCTAAGCACGAAACGGTTCTTCCAAATGACTGGTATACATCCAAGAAAGTGGGACGAAGCGGTTGACGAGTATGTCAGAGCGAAGCTTTCTGCTGGATCATGAAAAGTTCGTTGGTTCATGAGGATGCCCTTGGGGCATGACGACGACCTTGCGTTATTGGACCAACAGCGCGCGCTGGAATCGGTCCGGTTTTTGTATCGGCGGCTGCTTTCTTGCATTGCTTGTTTTGTTTCTGATCTTAGGCGCGATTGTCTGGGGCGGTATCTCCACCTATCAAGGCGCATATCAGATGACATCACGTGAACCCAGGCATTTTGAACCAATTCCTTCCACCGCGGCCCAGAATGCGGCCAAGCTTAAATGGGGAGCTTTGGAAGCTGCGTTGCAACGCGGAGACGCGGTCAACTTTCAATTCTCGGCTGAAGATCTGAACGCATGGTTTTTTTCTGACGGACAAAATTCGGATCTGGTTGCCCATTTGCGTTTTGGGACTACAGCAGACTGGCTGGTCGCTTATTTGAGTGTTCCACTCGACTTCATGGCAGAGATTCCCGGCTTGCCCTCATTTAAACATCGCTTTTTCAATGGTCGATTAGCCCTTCGCCTTGCTATCCAAAACGGCGAACTGAAAATCAAGGGTATAGATCTTGAGGGGAATGGTCACCGCTTACCCTGGCTTTTTACCGGTCAGGGCTATCGCGACACATTCCAACAAACCTTTGAGCAAGGATTTCGCACCCGTTTTCCTGGAGGTGAGTTGCTCATTTCCAGGTTGGAATCTATCCAGATTGAGAATGGGAAAATTTCCGTAAGGTTTCGCGAGGCATCCTGAATTGGCCAAAGGAGGATTGCGTTTTGGGTACGACCTTCTCATGGATGCGGACGCCGAACGGGAACAACTTCGCAGGATAAGGACGAGCAGCAGTCAATCCCCCGTTCTGGAGCTCGACCGGACCCGCTTTTTATGATACTTCGGTGGCTTTCAGGTTGCCGCGCAGCGTAAGGCGAGGGTCAGATTGCAAAAGCTCATTTAGTATTGGCCAGCCAGTCTCATCAGTAGCTTGGAACACTTGCAGATAAACGCAAACCGCCTCAGGTCGATGTTTCTCGAGAAGAAAAGAAACAGCGTCTTTCAACTGCTCTTCTGAGGGAGAGGCGGGTAGATCGTTTACAATTCCTTTACCATCATGTCTGATGTTCAACCGGTCTAAGAAATCGCATATCAACTCTTTTTCGGCGCCAAGAAGCCAAACCTGCAGAATCTGGCTGGCGAGATCCTCCGCCGATCTGCGAGAAAGCATTTGAATCATCCACATATTGCGTTCGGGACGCGGTTTGCGTTCAATAAAGACAGCTCGAAGCTTACGCTGACTGGCAAGACCTTGGATTGCTGCTTTGTAGGCAGGCTTTTCCTGTTCCTGTAAATACGTTAAAATCTCCTGGGAAAGGTTAGCCGATAGGTGACCGAATATTTCGTAACATTTCATGGGACAGCGCCGAACGATTGATACGCCTTTCCGGCTGCGTCCAGCTTTTTCTGCGCGCTTTTGCGGTGTGCCAGTTGCGGTTTGATCTCCAGATTCGATGTGGGATCTTAATTTTCGGTGAGATGCAAGAGAAACGGTCTATTTACAATCTGGCGCTGCCCGCCTTAAAAGAATTCTTTGCTCATTGCGGCGAGCAGCCTTACCGCGCCCGGCAGGTTATGCACTGGCTATATCGTAAAAGGGTAAACAGTTTTGGGCAAATGACCGATCTCTCAGCAAAACTCCGTGATTTGCTCGAGAGTAGATTCTATTTGCGATCATTGCGTCCTGAACGCAAAACTGGTGCCGGCGATAGTACGCACAAGTTTCTTTTTGGTCTTTCAGACAACAACTACGTTGAATCGGTATTAATTCCCGCTAGCCCTGCACTCTATGGCAATAGCTCTGACCGTCGTACGATATGCATTTCCACTCAGGTGGGGTGCGCATATGGATGCAAGTTCTGCGCTAGTGGATTGGATGGTTGGAAACGCAATCTAACCGCAGCCGAGATCGTTGAACAACTCCTGCAAGTTGAAGCGCTTTGCAGCGAGAAGGTTAACAATATTGTGTTCATGGGGATGGGCGAGCCGTTGGCAAATTTCGAAAACTTACTTTCAGCGATTAAGATTATCAACGCGTCTTGGGGCCTAGGTATAGGGGCGCGCCACATTACGGTGTCCACGAGCGGGCTGGTTCCGCGAATTCGTGATCTGGCCGATAATCCGATTCAGATTCGTTTAGCTATCTCTCTGCACGGGGCCACTGATGCAATTCGTACAGAAATAATGCCGATCAATCGGCGTTTCAACATTATGAGCTTAATGGAAGCATGTGCTTATTATCGCGCAAAGAAACATCAGAAGATTACCTTTGAGTATATACTAATTGATGAGTTCAACGATCGACTCAGCGAAGCGGTGGAGTTAGCCAAATTGGCGAAAAGCATCGATGCAAAGGTGAACCTTATCCCTTATAATACAGTGGAAGGTTTGCCATGGAGACGAAGCTCTGAAGTTAAACAGAACAGGTTTCTTGCTTATCTTCACAAGCAAAATGTAGATGCGACTATCAGACGCGAAAAGGGGCATGCGATTGATGCTGCCTGCGGTCAATTGCGTCTGCAAACCATGCAGAACAAAAGCTTTGCAGCCGCTCACAACCTAAGATAAAGGAACGGCGTATGGCTGATTTCTATGATGAGCCAGAGCGAGCCTGGGATGAATACGATTGGGAACGATTTCTTCAACAGCAGGACAGTAAAACGGAACGCTACATGGAGCTGTTTGAAAAGTATATTGATGACCCGAATCGCGATCAGATTATCGCTCAGGAGATGGGATGGACGCATTTGTTTGATCAGCCTGCAGAGGGGCCCGAGGAAGTTGAATTCGATTCCGATTACCAGGAAGGTGATGATCGCGAAGACGAAGCCGAAGAGGTGTTTGAGTCTCATCCGTTGTACCAGAACGCGTTCTCTCTAACGGTCTGGATTGATCAGCTCTTTGATGAGCTCCCGAATGTAGCTTCCAACCCGCTCGGTGTGAAATTGGCATCGCACGCCGCCGTAGCCAGCGCGAAGTTGGCCGCGGCTCTCAGCGATCAGGAAACAGAAGAGATTGGAATGACAATCGCTTACCTGAAACGAGCTTTACGAGCTATTTCGACCGGAATGGAGGCGGCTACGCAGTTGAGCCGCGACGGGATTTTAAAGATCAGGCAGTTTGAAGAGCTAAATAAGCGGCTTTTCCAGGTTCGTGACAGCATCATTGTCATGATGGGAGACCTTCGGGCCGAGTGGCGCCGCCGATATGGATCTTAGTTCAGCAAAGGTTCGCACATGGCTTTGAATGAAGTCCGTGCCCGCGCGTCTAAAGCTGAGGTGGCTTTGACGGGCAATGATAATTCGGAGCCCGCAGATGCTGATCTGGTAAAGCGCTGCCAAAAAGGGGATTCGACAGCCTATGATCAGCTGGTTATGCGATATCGGTCAAAAGTTTATGCGATGATTTACGGAATGGTTCAGAACGAACAGGATGCATGGGACCTCGCTCAGGAAGGATTTGTCAAAGCTTGGAGGTCTATTCATCGGTTTAAAGGACAGTCATCATTCTACACCTGGCTGTATCGGATCATGACGAATGTCACGATAGACACTCTCCGCAGGAAAGGGTATAAGACTTCCGCGGAATTTGATGATCGAATCGCGCCAACGGATGTTGAACCCGGTTCACGAACGACGCCGGCAATTTCGCCATCGCCTTCGAAAAAACTGGAACAGGGTGAGGTCAAACAAAGAATCGATGAGGCGATAGCCAAGCTGACGCCGGAACATCGAGCAGTAATTATCATGAAAGAAATCGAGGATTTGCAATACAGTGAAATCGCCAAAATTCTCGGATGTTCAATTGGTACAGTAATGTCTCGCCTGTTTTACGCGCGCAAGAAACTCCAAGGCTATCTCAAGGATGTATATGAAAATCTCTGAACAAAAGTACACGGCGTGGTTGGATGGCCTGATGAGGCCGGACGAGGCGAAAAACTTTGAAAACGCACACGGATCCTTGGAGATAGAAAAAAGTGAGTTTCTGAAACTGAAAAGCCTTTTGAAACAATTTTACTCAGCCCGACCGTTGAAAAATCCCGAGTTTTTTAATTCGCAAATTCTGCTGAAAATTCAGGAATCTCCGCCGGCCAAATTGACTGGGAGAACCTGGTTAGGAATCCCTCGTTTGGCATGGAGTGGACTGATAGTACTCGCCGTTGGTTTTTCCTGCTTTTTTGCTTTGATTCCGCACAACAACGGTTCTGATCCGAGAACGGGATATGTAGCAGAGGTTTTAAAGACAAGAACTGACCCCAAGATTAAAGCGACTGTTGATAACCAGAAAAACATGACCATCATCCAGCTTGAAGGATTAGACAAACTACCAGCCGATCAGGATCTAAGTCACTAGCATGGCAGGCTTGTACCGGCTGTCGTTAGTACGCCAGAAAAGAGCTTTAGCATACATATTCGGAGCAATCATTGCCGCTGCCCCTCTGCAGAGTGCTAAAGCAGCAGATCAGGTCTGGGGTTGCCTTCTATACGCGACAAATCAAGGGCAGGCTTCGCGAATACCTGATCAATTAGACGGTTATGATGAGAGACTTCGGAGCGCTTTTGGATTTGCTACTTTACGAGTTCTGGCTCAAGGCCAGACCGAAGTGAGAGCTCAGCAACAGAATTGGTTGATATTTTCCGGTGGTATCAAGCTTTCATTTTCCGATTTCTCGCGATCCTCTGACGGCAATTGCAAAGTTACTTTGGGACTTTTTCGCGGCGATCGGCAGTTGCTTGAAACTCAAGCAAAATTCAGTCCCGGCAGTCCGCTGTTTATTCGCGGGCCGGTATGGCGCGAAGGACAACTCATTGTAGCCGTAGTGATCCTATCTTGAATTTCCTTTTGCGAGCTAGAAACGGCAAGATAGTAATTAGGCATTCCCTTTGCACGCTAAGATAATAGCTTTGCAGTTCACAGTTAGTTTGTCTGGCGGCATAAGCGCATCTCCCTTTCAAGGGCGATCGGTCGACGATGTGAAATCAAAAATTCAACTACTAACATTAGCTTTACTGCGATTTGCTAAACACAACGACGGCACACCCGGCTATGATCATCAAAGCCCCACCAAAACCCATGGTGTTCAGGTGTATTTTCCGCAAAAAGATAAATGTGAAAATGATAATGAAGACCGGATAGCTGATTTCAAGCAGGGAAGCTAACGTTGCATTTTTTTGGCTAATAGCGAGAGCGTTAAACAGATATGCGAACGTTCCGGAAAGCACATAGAAGAGAACCAGGCGCAGAGTTAGCCAGTTTTCCCAAAGCGGCGCCCAATTCTGCTTAGGGTACAGTACAAGAAGCAGGGCGGTTACCAAGAAGCCGTTAACAAGACTAAGAAAAGAGTAGGCTGATGCGAAATCGACCTGGACTAACAGTGCTTCAAGCAATACGTACTGTAACCCCCAGCATGCAGCTGATAAGATTGCGTAGCCCCACCAAGTCATCCCCTTCTTGTACCTGTTTCCTGAGCTTTTTATCAATCGAAATGCTATTGTGTTTTCTCACAATGAGTGCAGGCAAATTCCGACAACTAACAATGCTGGCAGCGTTTGCGGGTGTGTGTCAGCTCACTTCGAGTTCAAATTGAAATACAAGCAGAGCATAGAACGAAAGCACCACGATCCAACCATGAAGATGGAGTCCAGCGAATACCAGTTCAACCGACAGGCTTCTCTGTACGCCGCCAGCACAGTTCACAGACATGGTCCGAGTCTGCCGGTACTCATCGAGATTGCCGAACCAAAACCCACCGATGTCGTACTCGATGTCGCTACTGGAACCGGTAATACTGCGTTCGCTCTCGCGACCCACGTTGAAAGAGTCACTGGGCTAGACATCGCATCAGGAATGCTCGCGGAAGCTCGAAGCCGGGCACGTGATGAGCAAGTCACGAACATTGACTTCATTGAAGGTTCTGCGGAATTACTACCGTTTCCTGACGGACACTTTACGTTGGTTGTATCGCGGCATGCGCCTCACCATTTTCACCATGCAGAAAGGTTTTTGCGTGAAGTACGGCGAACTTTACGCCCTGAGGGGAGGCTCGTTATAGCCGACCAGATCAGTCCTTCGGCGCAAGTTTCAGAATGGATCGAAAAATGGGAGCGCACCCGAGATGCTTCGCATTTTCGGCAGCGAACGATAGTGGAATGGCGCGAGTTGACC
>JAFAXJ010000500.1 GCA_019241095.1 Verrucomicrobiota bacterium
TTTACGTTGAAGCTATGCGAGCAGCTGCAGAGGTCATGCAAATGGATAGCTTGTCTGTGCCTATCCTGATCGTGCAAGGAACAGCTGATAGCGTCACATCTGCGGAGAGTGTACAAGTATTTTTCGAACGCTTGAGGTGCGCGGATAAACATTGCATCGTCTACAAAGGTTTTCGGCACGAACTACACAACGAAACAAACCGGCTCTCAGTGATGAAAGCCTATCTGGACTGGATGAAAGCTCACTCTCCGTAACCTACGACGCAAAGTGGATTGAGAGTGCGAGCGAGACGAGCAGGATGGAACGGACGCCTACGGAATCCTTCAATCCTACTCGGAGATAAGGCGAGAGGGATTATTTCGATAATACCTAAACCCTATAAACAACTAGAGATTACTTGCGACTCGAGTGCCTTCGTGTAATCTGCGCTATAACTATGTCGACCACTGAATATGCCCATCCTGAAGCTTTGGTCAGCGCGGAGTGGGTTTCCGAGCATTTGAACGATCCTGACGTGCGGATCATTGAAAGCAATGAAGACGTTCTTCTCTATGACACGGGTCATATCCCTGGCGCCGTGCACGTTGATTGGCGACGAGATTTGAATGACCAGATTCAAAGAGATTATCTGGATCCAAAAGCCTTTGCACGATTGGCTAGCCGCATTGGGATCACGCCAGAGACAACCATCGTTTTCTATGGTGATAAGTCCAACTGGTGGGCCACCTATGCACTTTGGGTCTTTACTCTTTTCGGCCATGAAGACCTCAGAATCCTCAATGGAGGACGAGATAAGTGGATTGCAGAAAAGAGAACATTGACTCGGGAGGTGCCGAAAATTGCGCCGACCCAATATCCTGTTCCGCCGAAACGGGACGACAAAACAATCAGGGCATTTGCTGAGGAGGCCCTCGCACACAGCAACGCCAAAAAGCCCCTAATAGATGTTCGCAGTCCTGGTGAATACAAAGGGGAAATAACGCACATGCCTGAGTATCCTCAGGAGGGCGTTTTGCGCGGTGGACACATCCCCAGCGCCGTAAGTGTGCCCTGGAAAACGGCGGTTCAAGAAGATGGAACCTTTAAACCAGGAGCTGAGTTGAGGAAGATCTATCAGGAGAACCTTGGTTTCAATCCTGAGGACGAAACGATTGTCTACTGCAGGATTGGCGAGCGTTCAAGTCATACCTGGTTTGTGCTAACGAAACTTCTAGGCTTCGAAAAGGTTCGAAATTATGATGGCTCCTGGACGGAGTGGGGGAATAAAGTCAGGGCGCCGATTGAACGTTCTACATAAGGCACTTGCAAGGAGTTCACTCGCATGCTGCCTTTTGGGATGTACCCAAAAGGCTTGCAAAGCATCATCGATCTGTTTGAGAAGCTTTCAGACGAAGAGAAGCGCGAGACTCTTATTTCCTATGCGGACCAAGCCAGTAAATGGGGTCCGCGAGTCGGCGAGAATTTTGATTTGGAGGATGTGCGCAAGGACGAGGAATGCACAGACACTGTAGGTGTTTTTTTACGCGTGCTGCCTGACGATCAGGCGGTTTTCCGAATCACTCTTGGACCCCAGGTTCAAACGCTGACCAGAGCTATGGCATCTATTCTTTGTCGAGGTTTTCAAGGTGCTCCCATCACTCAGATCCTCGATGTGCCGGCAGATTTTGTCCCACGTATTGTGGGAAGCGATTTGATACGCGTCCGCAGCCAGACTGTCTATTATGTGCTGACCAGGATGAAAAGTATTTGCAAGGTTTTCTCAGATCGCAGGCGCGCGGTTATGGCTCGTGCACAATGAAAGTCTAAAGGCGTTCGCGCTGGCCTTACTGATTTTTCACCAGGGGTGTTACAAGCCCGAACCTTGCCGGAAAGAGATTAGGAGAGAGGCTTTTTCTCCAGATCGGCACAATGAAGTGGTAGTGTTCCAAAGAATCTGTCCCGCTGATCGGAGTCTTTCTACGCATATCTCTATAACGGAAGCTGGCCAGAAATTACCGGATGGTAACGGCAACATTTTTGCGATCAACAGTGATGTCGAACTCAGGGTCGCCTGGATCAGCGACGATTACCTGAAGGTGTATAGTTACGAAAACCTGGATGGAGCGACAAAACGCACCAAAATTGGCAAGATCAAGGTTGAGTATTCGCGCATCGTGGAGACAGACCTCGTTCCGCCAATCGACACGAGTCCTGGTTCGGGGAAATAGCAAAAATCCGGCGAACTTTTTTGCAAGAGGGCAGATATTGTCTAAGTAGGTTGATATGTCTGCTTCGCTTCGTTTGGCCTACGGCCGGGCGCATCTTGACGTTGTTCTCCCGATTCCGGCGGACATTATCGAACCGAAATTTGTTCCGGGGTTGCCCGATGAACAGAGCGCTGTAATTCACGCTTTGCGCAATCCGATCGGAGCTAAACCGCTGCGGCAATGGATAAACCCGGGCAGGAAAATTTGCATCATTTTCACCGACGTCACTCGCCCGACTCCAAACGAACGCATTATTCCATGGCTTCTGGGCGAGCTAGAGGCGTTGCAGGTTCCGGATGAACAGATTGTGCTTGTAAATGGGGTGGGTACTCACCGTGGCAATACGTCAGAGGAGTTGGCACGTATGTTGACCCGTGATGTTGTCGATCGCTATCGGGTGGTCAATCACCAACCGGAAAAAGAGCTTGTTCAGGTTGGATCTACTTCGTACGGAACGCCTATATTGATGAACCAATTGGTCGTGGAATCTGACGTTCGCATCGTGACTGGCTTCATCGAGCCGCATTTTTTTGCGGGCTTCAGTGGTGGTCCGAAAGGAATTATGCCCGCGACGGCAGGGCTAAAGACGGTGATGAAGAATCACAGCGGCATCAACTTAGCGAGTCCGAAAGCGACATTTGGTATTTTGGATGGCAATCCTATTTGGGAAGAAATGAGAGATTTTGCTCTTCAAGTCGGTCCAAGCTTTTTGCTGAATGTGACTTTGAACGATCGGCGGGCTATAACCGGGGTGTTCGCTGGCGATCTCATCGAGGCCCACAGAGTCGGTTGTGAGTTTGTAAAGAATATGGCGATGTACCCGGTAAAAACGCCATACGATATTGTGATCACAACCAATAGTGGTTATCCGCTCGATCAGAATTTGTATCAGGCGATCAAAGGAATTAGCGCTGCAGCTCGAATCGTAAAGAAAGGCGGAACGATAATCATCGCATCGGAGTGTAGCGACGGTGTAC
>JAFAXJ010000590.1 GCA_019241095.1 Verrucomicrobiota bacterium
TTGCAATCCTGGCTCATCAAACGCAACTAGCAGTCGGGAAGCAACGGTTTCTGAAATTCGCCCGGGCCGAGGAATCTTATTACCCTGCCGAGTTTACGCAAAGGTTTGCCAATGAAGCACCGTTGCTGTCGCTAGATTTTCGGGAGCATATTGCCAAGCTCGAGATACCGGTGACCTTTCGGGACAAATTGGGGTCGACACTCTTGTTGGTTTTCAAAACAGCTGAGGCTGGCGTGATGCGCGCCCGAATTGACATCCCACGTTTTGGACCGGGTGAGATGAAGCATTCATCGGGCAAAAATATGCGCGTTGCGGCTCATCGAAGCAAATCAGCGTTGTGTCTCGAAATCCCTGCCGATTTGTTATCAAAGCCGCAATTTCTGTATACAAAAATGATCGGACTGAAGGTTTTTTTTGATCGGGCAGGCTGGTCACAAGCATCGATCGTTCCACGCCGCACGATCCCCGTCACCACGGAAAAAGCGGGATTAACGATTCCGCTAAATTAATTTTGGGTTGATAGTTTCGGGCAAAGTTCAAGCTTGGTGCACTTACTTTCCTCATCAGTCTGTGAATGCAGGCCTGACACGGTGCTGGCCATCATCCCAGCTTTTCACGAAGAAAAATTCATCGGCCAGGTTGTTCAGCAGGTTCTGGAGCAAGTGACAGCCGCGCTTGTTGTCGATGACGGTTCGAACGACACTACCACTGAGCGCGCCGCCGCCGCCGGCGCCCGCGTGATTCAACACCAAGCTAATCTAGGCAAAGGCGCCGCTCTGAAGACCGGCATCAGAGAAGGAGTCCGGTTAGGCTACTCGTTTTTTCTTTTCCTGGACGGAGACGGCCAGCACGATCCTGGCGATATACCCGCGTTTTTTCGTGCAATGAACGAGACAAAAGCTGATCTGGTAGTGGGAAATCGGATGGGAGATCTCGGCTCTATGCCCTTGATTCGACGCTGGACCAATAAAGTTATGTCTTGGCAGATCAGCCTGTTGTGCGGGATGAATTTGCCCGACAGTCAATGCGGATTTCGTCTCGCTCGCAAAGAGGTTATCGACGTGCTTTTAGCTCCGAGCGAACATTTTGATTTCGAAACCGAGATCATTCTTTTAGCCTCACGCCGAGGATATAAGATTCAATTTGTACCAGTGCGGACGATTTACGCGCAACAGCGGAGCAAGATACGGCCTTTGCGGGACACACTTCGCTACCTCCACCTGATTACGCGCTATTCGGTTAAGCGGTGAGGCGACGTTCAAATCTGATCTTAACTCCAAAACGAAGTAGCCGATTGAGAGGTAGTGATGAAAACGGCGGTCGTGGCTTTCGTTTGGGTAGTGATGCTTTCCCTCTCGGCTCGAGCTCATCCTGGTACGCAGGTAATGATTGATCTCAGTAATCAGCAGGCTGTACTCCTTCAGAATGGCCAGATCGTTTTGATTTCGCCCATAGCATCAGGTAAGGATGGATGGACTACTCCGATCGGAAATTTTTCAATTGTCCGGAAAGATCAAAATCATCAATCCGGAAGTTTCGGTTCGGTTTTGGACCGGTTCGGTCGCGTCATTGATTTGAATGCCACTCCTCGATCATATGTTCCTCCAGGGTGTCATTATGTTCCTGCACCGATGCCCTATTTCATGGAGTTTGCAAAGAACATAGGTATGCATGCCGGCTATCTTCCGGGTTATCCGGCCTCTCATGGTTGCGTTCGGATGCCGCACGATTTAGCTCAGGAATTCTATGATCGAGTGTGGGTGGGCACTCGGGTGAGGGTGTTGGGTGACTCACATCACGTAACTCACGTTCGCCGTGCGATTCCGATTCATCAACCGGCGGACCTGATATATCCCGGTTACGATAATGTATTTGCTAGGAGCAGAACCACTGGCCGGCCGCTTAAATATTAATTCTTTTGGAATGCGGTTGCAAATTTCCCAGCGTAACAGATAGAAAAGGGCTCGACCGTAGTCGAAGCCATGTCGCAATTTCCAAAGGAGCAATCAGCGGAGGGGCACTTCGTCCGGCAATCGGATGCTTTCAAACATTGGGTCCTGGCTGATCAGAACGCCCGGTTCGCTGCGGAAAGCGGCCGTTACCATTTGTACGTTTCTTTGGCGTGTCCCTGGGCTCATCGGATCATTATTCTCAGGAAATTAAAAAGGCTCGAAAAGGTCATTGGTATGACCGTGGTCGACCCTATTCGCGACGAACGCGGCTGGGCTTTCCGTAATGGTCCGGGTCATTCGGAGGATCCGATTAACAGCTTCAAATTTCTTAGTGAGGCATACCTGATCTCAGACCCGAATTATTCAGGGCGGGTAACGGTCCCTGTTCTATGGGACAAGAAAACTGAAACAATTGTGAGTAATTCCGATGACGATCTCATGAGAATGCTAAACCAGGAGTTCAACGCTTTTACGGACAGCTCTCTTGACCTTTACCCTCCAGATCGTCGGGAGGAGATCGATCATTTGAATCAGTTGATCTATGAAACGGTCAATGATGGAGTTTATCGAGCGGGTTTTGCGACAACGCAAAAGGCGTACGAAGAATCAGCCTATCCGATTTTCAATACATTAAACGCATTGGAGAGCCGTCTTGGGCAAAAACGTTTTCTATTCGGAGGCGCACCCTTGGAAACCGATTGGCGCTTGTTCGTTACTCTGGTGAGGTTCGACGCCGTTTACCATGGCCATTTCAAGTGCAACATCAGGCGTATCGCTGACTACCCTCATCTGTTTGGATATTTGCGAGATCTTTATCAAATTGATGGTGTCTCACAGACGGTCGATTTTGATCATATCAAACGCCATTATTATTACACTCACGAAGATATCAATCCCACAAGGATTGTGCCTGTCGGCCCAGAACAGGACCTAATGGCACCGCACGAACGCTCCAGATTTTCAAACTAAGCACGAGTGAATTCTGGACTTCATTGCAGGCCTGCGGTACAGTCAGAAGCTGTCATTTCCCCACATTGAATCTGATATGTCCCGGCTGTTGGACAAAATCTTTGCTAACGAAAGTGACCGATATTTCAACTTCTCTCCAGGAGAATTGTGTAAGCGTTGTTCGTTGAATCGCGATCGAATTCCAGACCCTGAATTCAGGCGCGCACAATGGATGTGGGAAAGACGTCCAAAACACGTGTGCGTCGATGCTGGCAGAATTCTGTGGGGCCGGCTTCTCGTGTTTTGTGCGCTTGTACTAGCATTAACCTGTCTGGATGTTCCCGGCCTTTTAGGCGCAGCCGCTCTCAGTGCAGTAGGTGCCGGTCTTTTGACAATAGATTTTTATTATGGTGAGCGTTGGCGACGGGACTACGATGCGTTTGTTTCGCGAATGCTGAAAGACGCGTTCCGATCGCGTTGATTGTTGGTACAACCAACAGCTCAGTCTGACTCGAATGCTGAACTATGAGCCAATCAGATCGCGGGAACGATTTCCCAGAAGAGTCAGTCGTGCTCAGAGAGCAAACTGAATTCCCTGCTCCGATCGGAGAAATATCCGGAAGCAAAGGAGTTCGCAAAACAAAAGGGGCGTTTGAAGCCGAAGATGAGAATGGCGGTATGATGACGCTAGACACAGACTCCGGGCCTGCTGCGGACCAGGTGTTGCATGAGGATACTTTTTAGCAGGATACTGCATCGATGAACTATCCAAAATCTGTTGTACCGGGAATTCCAGAGCCTGGTTCCCCGAACCCATTGCCAGAGCCTCCACAACCGGTTCCTCCTGGGCCTGTGCCGCCCCCATTCCCAGCCCCACCAGGACCGACGCCTGATTTACCGCCGGACATCCCCAAGCCTCCAGTGATGCACACGTGAGGCCAGGCTGCCCCTGCGGACAAATCCTGATAACCGTTGAGTTCTTGCTGTCGCACCATCGGCGAAGCTGCGCTTGAGCGCGGCTTGCCGCTGTCTGCTTAGAGTTAACTCCTGGGTAAATCAGCAAGGAAACCGCAATCACCGTTCGATTGCAGCTAATCCGAGAACTAGCAGGACGACAGTATCCAGAAGACGATTATACCCGCGGGTCGGCACCGGAGTGGACGTGCTTCCGAAGAAGTGTCAGCTTCTTTTGTTGTTCTCTCAACAGATCCTCGCGATCCTCTTCCAAATCAATGATGACTCGTGCGGTTCTGACTTGGCTGCGAGTCGGTGACCTCTGTCTTGGTGCTTTATTGCCTATCAAGGCATAATCGAACCCTCCTCATGCAACAGCTAAGCCGGCTTAACAGCTGGCCTGAGTTGCCTTGACCGACTTCGGTTCGGTTCAGCGATGCTGCTTTTGATCAAATAGCTGGATAACTACCAAGCTTTCGAAACGCTCACTCTGTTTAGTTGAGTAAATCTTATGCGGGGTACCCGGACTCGAGTGGTTTCTAAATTAACACGCTGAGAACGTTGGGTGAAGGCGACGGACACTTCGACATGACAACCGACAAAGATGTTGGGTCAATGCGAAAATTCATCCGCCTTCTGCTCTTAATCAAGAACAAGCATCAGTAGTGTTCGGCATACGTCAGCAAGAAGAATTTGAACAAAGAAAAAAGTCCGATTTATTACGAGTTTCGGTCTAAGGCCAAATGAGTACTTCAAACAGGCAACCCAACATGTTCAAAGGTTTTCCAGACAGGTCGCCTTCAGGAGTGCTTTCATTGACAGACGTAGACCCATTAGAATACCAAAGGGCATTGTGGCTATGGCAAAGACGGCCCTCCGAAACGAGCGTGTTGTTGCTTTTTCTTGTATTCGGCATTGGAGCTCTCGCACATATTCCATTTATCCTCCGTGACGATATGGTTCCACTTGCCGCATTCCACTCTTTCTATGTCCTGGCTCTGGGCATATCTGTGAGCCGGTTCATCTGGAGGGAGGCAGAGTTTCGCCGTTGGAAGAGGGATTACTTGCATACGCTCGCGCGATTATCGGTTGGCAATCGCCAAACAGAGTAGAACGAAACCGGCCATTTGGGAAAAAACGCGAGTTCCGAAAGCAATCGCCCATTGCCATCGCGTTTGTTGCCAATCGGGAGGCGGTATTTCAGGGTTCCACTCTTTTAACGACTGATTAGCTGGTTCGTCCAGCCAAATTGTAAGCGCTAGAGCAGCTCCGAAGAAGAAAAGCGATCCCCAGACCTCCTTGTTCGCAACGCTATTGCGAGTGAAACGAAACGCATAAAGAAGAATGCAAGCGAAGGGAGCGGTAACCAGGAATGGTGTTATCCGCCCGAAACGTTTGAAGAATCTTTGTTCGACCTCGATCCTGTAGCGCGGCGGCAGATGCCGGATTACGGGATAAACAAATAACCATAGTCCAAAATCAGCGCATGCAACAAACCCGGAAACTACAAGAGCAATTAGCTCCAGCATTCGCATAGCCGGCAGATGTTACCAGGGACTAGCCTCTTTGAAAGGATCAAGTGACAGGCATGCGGTCGAGCCTGTGGGAAATGGGACTTGAACGCGCGGGTCTGCCCTATTGCGAGCATCGCGGGCATTGGAAACCGTGGCGCGCCATCTTGCCGTCAAATTTGATTCGACCGAGCCGGAAATGGGGACTGTCGCGCTTCTGTTCGCGCGGATGCAACCGGAGTGCCGAAAGAATCGATACTTTCACACGTGGCTTTGCAATCTTTGCAGAGTTCTTCGAGTCACCTCCAAAACTTGCGCGTTAGCTCCCACTGGTATCGACAGACGTATTATCCTCTGCGCTGCAGAAAATCGATAGCCTATTGAACCATCGCTTCATAGTCTGAATCGATCTGCTGCCCAATTGCGTTAATCTTGGCGGTTAAGACCGTGAACGCCGAACCGGCAGCTTCGTCGTTGAATTTGATACTGCCCGAAGTTGCGTTCGGCATCCAACTACCCCAGTGCTTTTCGTAGAAGTCCAGAAGATGGCCTTGTTCGACAATAAATTCCTCCATTCGCTGGTTCTTCTCTTTGAT
>JAFAXJ010000146.1 GCA_019241095.1 Verrucomicrobiota bacterium
TGGCAGCCAGCTAATGTTTGTCCCTCCTCCGGCGGAAGGCGCAATCAGCCTTGGAGTATATGACAGTGATGGCCGACTGGTTAGCGTGCTGAAGAAAGCGGCTGGAATTGATAGCTTTAAATCCGGTCTAAACGGGCTTTTTGTGGAATGGGATCGCACTGACTCAGCAGGTCGTACGGTCGCCAAAGGGAAGTATTATGCTAGCGGAGTTTTGATAGGTGACGTGAAAACGGCCGGCATCGCTTTCCATTTGAATGACTGGGTGGACGAATCGGACCAGCCCCGAATCCGCAGGATAGTGAGTTCCGCGCTGTTAAACGACTCGCGTATTGCCGTCTTGGTTGACGACTCGAGGCGAGACCTGATTTTGTATGACTCAAAAGGCAAACGGGTGCAAAGATTTCAGGCGCCTTTCCCTGCACAGATCGTAAAAACTTGTGGCGAAAAGCTATTGGTTCACGACCAAGCTCAAGCCGTATTGATAGATCTTGCGACAGGTTCGATGCTGCAATTGGGCTCCTTTCCCGAAATCAGAGATGCTGATTATTGCGACGGGCGCGGGCTCGTGTTGGAAGGAAACCAGGCGACCGTTATATCCGCTGCTGGCTTGCACTCCATAGCATTCCCGGTTCACGAAATAACTCATTGCGCGGTTCCCGTCGGCCCAATGGTAATAGGGTCCGCCGACGGAAAACTTTGGAAGCTTGAAAACGACAGCTTCTTACCAGTCGAAGCGGGCGAAAGTGGACAGCTTCTTGATATGCGCGCCGGAAACGGCCAGTCAGTTTGGCTTCTCATTAAGAGCGGCCCGACGAAGTTTCTTCGGGAGATCAACTTATCAGGCAAACCATTGCGCGAAATCGAATTACCCAAAGACTTGCAGGGTGTTACCAAGCTGGCCGCTGCACGCGATCAGGACTCGCTGCTGTTAGTCTCGGAGTCCCCAAATATTCACCAGGTTATAGGCGTGCGCTTGCAGGCATCCAATGAAAAGAAATCGATTTGGGAAAAGTGGTTTGATCGTTCGCTGATTACCTTCAGATACTTCGATCTCAAAGATCACGATGTAGTGCCTGCAACAAGTCCGACGGAGTCGACCGCCGTAACGATCAGACCGGTACATAATCCACTGGAAAATACGCGCCAGGCTGATTTTCAGCTTGTTGTTAAAGGAGATGAAAGCGGAGCTTGGATTCTTACATCTGATGGACTGCCCTTGTTCCCGGTATGCAATACAAATGCCATCAAACAAACGCATTGGATTTCTGATGGCGCCAATGGACTCCAGGTATATGTTTCCGATGGCTTGGTTGTTGAGGAATATCATGTCACCGGTCTGGACAATCTTTATCGCTTTGATGCCGGCTCGTTTGATTAAATGATTGCAGGCTCATGATCCTTCCTTTGCGCTCCACCCGGGAAATCTGGTCTTTCGACTGGTTTGACCTCGATGTTCCAGTCCAATTCGGCAGCGTTTTTATTTTGCCTACTTGTCTCTACGTCATTCAGAAACACACTCGAACTTTGGTTGCGCACGAGTTTATTCGAGAGTTAGATCAGCGCCGGGTTGAGGTTTTTCTCCATAGGCTGTTTCAGGATAAAGGTGCTCCAGACGAAATACTTGTTCCCGATTTTGAAGATTGGGATGACGCCGTCTGGCAGAACTTGTCACGCGAGTATCAGTGCGAGATTAATATCGTTGAAGTCGAAGCAACCGAAGAGAATATCCGAATTGAAGAAAATATCGAATCGCAGCTCAGTAGTTTAGTGGTTGGTTCGGCAGAAACTCTCATTGAGAATCATGGCAAATCCGCAGTCGCCCAAGGTTTAGTGAAAGCGACGAAACATATGCGGTCCCGTGAGAAGCAGCGTGCACTGCTTGTAAAAGCATTAGAACTGGCAGAAAGCTTCGCAGACGCTTTGATTGAAATCGCTGACCTCGACCTCCAGGACGGCCTGGTAGATGAGGCTGCTGAAGGCTTCGAGAAAGCTGCGGAAGCTGCCTTGCCATTCCACTTGGAAGGCCAAGTCACTGTTTTTCTACGTGCCCAGCATGGCCGTCTACTAACTTGCTGGCAAAAAGGAGAGCTGAACCAAGCGATTCAGATCGGGGAAGAGTTGCTGTTCAGTCATCCCACCGACCATTTTGGAGTCCGATTCCTTGTGCCCCTATTGCAGCTCTCATTGCAACAATTTGATAACGCAAACGAATTCTATACTTGGTATCAGCAGACTTACTCAGGTGACTTGGAAGATGCAGGTTTTAATTTCGGTTGGGGCTTAACACTCTATGAATTTGATGACGAGGGTTCCGCGATCGAGAAATATAAACGGGGCATGGTCGCGAACCTTTTTATCGCTCCCCTTTTGTTGGATCTACCCGAACCAGCACCAGACATTTGGCAGCACAACGATCGCGGCGACCTCAACTATGCGTTGGAATTCGTCGATTCATTCGGGACGGTTTGGGAACGAGATGCTGCCGCGACACGATTTCTGAGAGAATTGTATGTGAAAATGCTCCCCAATCTCGACAGCATCGTGGATGTGCGTCGGAAAATGTTTGAACTGCAGGATAATCGTTACGAGCCGAACCATCGTCAGATTTGGGAAAACTTGCTTGCCGAGGAGCAACGTCTTTTAGCACGGCTTGCTTGAAGTCTAATACTTCATGCATAAAGATCTCTATGGTTCGTTACCTGACAGGTATTCAGCCCAGCGGAATCCTGCATATCGGCAACTACTTCGGAGCGATGCGTCCGGCGATCGAATTGCAGGACAAAGGTGAAGCATTCTACTTCATTGCGGATTTTCATGCCCTGACTTCGGTCCACGAACCGCAGGTATTGCGCAAAAACATTCGCGACGTTGCGTTAGACTTTCTCGCATGCGGTCTTGACCCGGATCGGGTCTGTCTTTTTCGCCAGTCTGATGTTCCTATTGTCACTCAGCTCAGCTGGATTTTAAGCACGGTGACGCCGATGGGCTTACTTGAACGCTGCCATTCATACAAAGATAAATTAGCCAGAGGCGCGCAGCCTTTTCATGGCCTGTTTGCGTATCCGGTACTGATGGCCGCCGATATACTGCTGTACGAAAGCGATATAGTGCCAGTTGGCAAAGATCAAAAGCAACACCTGGAAGTGACTAGAGATATCGCTGCTAAATTCAATGAAGCGTACGGAGACATTCTCAAGATTCCTGAGCCGAGCATCAGAGAGGAGGTTTCGACTATTCCTGGGCTTGATGGGCAAAAAATGAGCAAGAGTTATGGCAATACCATAGAAATTTTTTTAGAAGAGAAAGCGCTCCGAAAAAAGATCATGAGTATTGTGACTGATTCTGTTCCGGTTGAGGCTGCAAAAGATCCTGACACCTCGACGATTGTCTCGCTGTTTCGCCATTTCGCGTCACCGGATCAAGTTGCCGAAATGCAAGAGCAATTCCGAAGAGGTGGTTTCGGATATGGACACTTTAAGGCGCGTTTGTTTGAGGCGATATGGGAATACTTTGCCTCTTACCGCAGCAGAAGAAAAGAACTGCAGGCGGACCAAAACTATGTCGATAGTGTGTTGGCGAAGGGCGCAGAAAGAGCTCTGTCTGTCGCGCGGCAAACGATACATCGTGTCCGGGTTGCGGTCGGAATTGAGGAGTAGAAAAAGGGAGCAGATCTCTTCCTTATTCTCTCATTTCTATCTCGTTTTGAGTGACTATGAAGGCAGTTTTCATCAGGTAGATGGCGGGTTGAGAGCGGAAGCGGAATGTCACCTATTTGCCGGAGAGCCTTGAAGTAAGCAGGTTATGTTTGAGGACAAGACACCCCCGAGGGCTAATGATCCAATCGCCTCGGAAAAGATTCAGGTAGATAGGAAAATTTTCTTTCTTGATCTGAAGGAGAATCAGCGAGGCCGATTTCTGAAGATCACTGAAGATGTAAGTGGCAGAAGAGATACGATAATGCTGCCCGCCAGCGGTTTTCAGGATTTTCTGAACGCATTATCGCGAATTCTTGAAGCTGACCAAAGGCTTCAGCCCTAGATCCAGGCTAGCTCTATCCATCGTCCTCCTCGTCCTCGAGTGAGCGTGGAAAAGCACTAACCTTGTGACCTGCCCCTGAACCGTAACCCTCGGACATCTTTATTCACCGGAGCTGGGCCGGCTACTACGCGCGACATGTTGACCGGTCCGGAGAAAACTAACAAAGCCGTGGCTCACCAGTTTACTGCTAGGTTTCCGGGCAACGCAAAGTAACGTCCTCAGGTCAGTTCGAGGCTGCTGAAGAAAAAGATCACGCCCTAGCGCTCGCTACCTGCTTTGAAACAGGAACGCGCAATTGGCGGCAGAGCTAGCCGATTCGTCTGACAGGAGTGGGTTTGAGTCTTGGGGCTTCTGGTCAGTGGTGGGTT
>JAFAXJ010000613.1 GCA_019241095.1 Verrucomicrobiota bacterium
AGGGGCTAATATCGTTTGGGCAGTAATGGATTCAGGAATCGCAGGAGACCATATTCACTTTAAGCGACGCGAGAACCTCAAGCTACCCTCGCCTTTAGAGCACCGGGACTTTACAGTAAGCGGAAGCACTCTGGAGAAACCTTCGGCTGAGGAGAAACCAATTGAAGATCCGTTCGGCCACGGTACCCACGTTGCCGGTATCATCGCCGGCGAGACATTAGCAACGCCGGAAGCGCCGATCAATGCAGTAGTGTGCGAACAGCAGAGCGGTGGCGATCCCTCCTACCGTCGATTGAGCGGCATCGAAACAATCGTGAGCATGGCGCCCCGTTGCAAGCTGTTGAGCCTTCGAGTTCTCGGTGCCGACGGCGGCGGTGATGTCAGCAATTTTATTGCTGCGCTTGGGTATGTGCAACACCTCAACGCGAGCGGACGGCATCTGATAGTTCATGGGATCAACATCAGTGCAGGCTACGAGTTCGATCCAGAGTGGTTCGCATGTGGGCAAAGCCCGATCTGCGTGGAGGTGAATCGGCTCGTTAAAAGCGGGGTCGTAGTCGTGGTTGCAGCGGGAAACACGGGTTACGGCTACGAACAGGTGTTTCAGAGGACCGGTACCGCGGTTCAGACGCGTTCGGCCGGACAGGCTGTTTCAATCAATGACCCTGGGAACGCCGCACTCGCGATCACGATCGGATCTACGCACCGTGAAATGCCGCACACTTATGGCGTCTCTTATTTCTCCTCCAAAGGCCCAACCGGTGACGGGCGTTGCAAGCCGGACCTGGTCGCACCGGGTGAAAAGGTTTTGTCTTGCGCCGCTGGAGAGCTGCAGGCGAGATGCAAAACCGGACTCAGCGACGGTGGACCGTGTGATTTCGCCGAAGACAGCGGCACGAGCATGGCCGCTCCGCATGTTTCCGGCGTAATAGCCGCATTCTTGTCTATTCGACCCGAATATATTTCCCAACCGGAAGAGGTGAAGCGCATCTTTATGGCTTCCGCAACCGATCTTGGTCGTGAACGATATTTTCAAGGTAGCGGATTGGTGGATTTGATGCGTGCAATCCAATCGGTCTAAATGACCGCAAACCTCACCTGCTATCGCGCAAGAACAAAAAGAAGGCTTATCCAATGTCAGGCGATTTTCAGTTTCCTTACGATTATCACGAAGTGGAATTCGGCCCCGAGGGCACAATCGCTCGGAGGGACCAGGTCGACCAGGTCGTCAACGCAATCCGCCAATCACAGCCAAGCGATATTATTTTTATCTCTCATGGATGGAACAACACACATGATGATGCGAGAGGGCTGTATCAAAACTTCTTCAGGGTATTAAAGACCCGGGCGGATTCTGGACAGCCGGTGAATGTCTCAGGTCGTAAGTTCAGTATTCTTGGCGCGCTCTGGCCTTCTGTCGCAATCTCGAATCAGCAGGGCACTGCCTCCGGGCAAGCCGCACCGGTTGCGGCCTCATTGGCTCCTTCCAAGCCCGCGGATGCTGATATTTTCTGCAGCTTGCAGACCTTCTGCGCAGCGCTTCAAATCCCGAGCTCCGACCCCTTAATCGTTGAACTGAAAAGCTTGGTGCCAGGGGTGGAAAATTTCCCAAGCCGACAGCGCAGAATTGTAGAGATAGTTCGATCTCTCTTGCCGCCGGAGACCGCTAGTGCAAGTCTTGAGGACGCCTCACAGGCGTTTTTTAAGATTGATCCGCTCGAGCTAATTAATCGCCTTTCCAAACCGACCTTTACGCTTCCTTCCTCGCAGCAGCAAATCGGAGGCGCAGCGGGCCTTGGCAACCTATTGACTGGGATTGGGGGATCGCTCGTTCATGTCATGAATTATGCGTCTTATTATATGATGAAGACGCGCGCAGGGAACGTTGGCCGGACCGGTGCTTATCAAGTGCTTCGTGAGATACGTGACGATTTTCCTCATTTGAAACTGCACCTGATTGGCCACTCGTTTGGCGCCCGCCTGGTGACCGCGGCGACTGACGGACCAGATGGCAAACCTATCATTCTTCCAGAAAGCCTTACACTGCTGCAGGCAGCTTTCTCGCATAACGGCTTTGCGCACTTTTACGACGGCCACCATGATGGCCTTTTTAGAGGGGTCGTCACCAGCCACAAAGTGAAAGGTCCTGTGAGCATCACATGTTCTAAACAGGACACCGCCTGCGGAATTGCCTATCCAATCGCATCCAGGCTTTCAGGTGACACTGCGGCTGCTTTAGGAGACGCCAATGACATCTTCGGCGCGTTGGGTCGTAATGGAGCGCAGAAAACTCCCGAAGCGGGCACGGTCCCGCTGCAGCAAAGTCCGCACCTCTACTCCTTCCAGCATGGCCGGCTGTTAAACCTGAACGGAGACTCCGTGATAACCAGTCACATGGATATATGTCGTGATGAGATTTCCGCCATGCTACTTCAAGCAATCGCATCTACATAAAGCTCTGAAGTGCTGGTCGAAGCTCTGGCGGAGCACTCAGCAAGTAACAAAGCAAAATGGGCGTCCAAACTCTTTGGACCTAACTGCAGCACGGCCCTCCTGACCAACTGACCGGCATCTCCCTCCAGATCATGATGTCTTCTGTCCGGACACCGAATAAGTTATCCTTCAAGTCAATTGGAGCACGGATCCTGAGCAAATAATTGTGCGTACAGATATCGTGCATCACACCTGACATCCCCGAGTAGGGTCTGCAAGCGAAGGCGAATTTCGTAGAGGCTTTTTTACGTAAGACGTCCCGAAGGAGATGAGATTAAGCGCGCATAACCAGGGCGGAAGTTTGTGCCAAAGGATTGATCGATTTAGTAAGCGCGAACCGAACGAACGCGCTGTTTTGCCGGCCGCTGGTCGTCGGAGTCGGCGTACGAATGTCGCCGTACTTAGATTCGCAAGATCTGCACCTCCATCGGTTGCAGGGTCGCGCGAACCGTGTTGACCGGACCGGTTCCCGTCTCTCCGTCCACTTCGGCGACTTTAACCTGGTTGAGAGTCGTGACCGGAGCCGGGGCGGTGGTCGCTGATTTGTTGCTGTAGAGAACGCGAAGATTGTCGCCGGGCTTGCTCAATGTTATTTCTAAAATCACATCCACAAACTGGCTTTGCGCGGTGTTTGTGTTAGCCACGATTAAGACCTCCTGATCGTTCAGAATGCGCGACCATGCCAATACTCCTGCCGGGAACGGTGAAAGGCCGAAGTTGACGCTATCACCAGAGATTGGGCGGAAATAGAACCGTCCATAGCGGAGCGCCGGTTCGGAGTTGCGAACCGCAATAACCTCCTGAATTTTCAGAAAAAAAAGAGTGTTCTGGGGAAAAGTGGGCGCGACGCCCCACAGCGCCTCGCGCACCGCCGCGTCGCTCCCACTTCCGTGCAACCCCTGCTCGGTGCCATAGTAAAGGCAGGGAATACCAGGAAGCGAAGAAAGACACGCTACGGCCATTGTGACTTGGTCATCGAACTCAGCCACGTTGCCGGGTTGCTCAAACCGAATGCGCGCCTTCATATCGTGGTTATCGAGAAAGGTGACAAAGAAACGCGAGGCTTCCCCGTGCGAACTGAGGATGAATTGCTCGATCTGTTTGCGAAGATTATACATGGCGACCACCGCCGATGGAGGGCTGAATCCCTTCACGGTCGGCCCCAGGACATTGAACAACGGGTAATCCAAAGCTGCGTCCACGCCCACCAAACTATTTGCGTCGCCGCCGGTGGTCGTGTTGCGCCCAATGAAGCGCGCAATGTCCGCCTCGTCGTTGCTGTCCAACACCTCGCCAAATGTAAAAAAGTTTTTCTTGCCGATGCTCAACGCGAACTCGCGGACGGAATTGCCGAAGATCTGCGCCAAATTACCCTGCAGGTACCGTATCGTATCAATCCTGAAACCGTCGATGTCATATCGAGCAATGACATATTGATACGCCCGGATCAAAAACCGTTGCAGAGCGGGATCCGCCGTCATCATTTGCTTCAAGGAATCAAAATCGCCTATCGTGTCCGAGCCCTTTGGATCAGGCGTGCCCTGGCGACGAAAAAATTGATTCTTCTGAAGCTCTGACGGCCAGACGACAGCATCCAAGGGCGGATTGGGAATTGTGCCGATGTCGGGTCCCGCCTGGGGGGTTCCGCTGGCGTCGCGCCATCCAACCGGCAGTGGCGTACTCGAAAAAACCGCGGAGGAACTGCCGTTGTAAGCAAAGACGTCGCCCGTATGGTTGAGGACGATGTCAAAAATGACGTAAAGTCCCGTTTGGTGGGCCGCGTCCACCAGCGCGCGCAATTCGTTGTCGGCGTTGTCCGCTTCAGTCGCAAAGAGCGGCTCCGCCCGAAGAAAATCATGGATGCCATAACCATGGTAGCTCCCGGGATCAAAAGGAAGGTTCTTCAGGACCGGGCTGAGCCAGATGGCACCGGCGCCAAGGTTTTTGATGTAGGCAAGCTGCTGCTGAACCCCGAAAAACGTGCCGCCCTGATACTCGTCGTAATTTGGATCGTCGAAGGGCTTATGTTTGGGAGGACCTTCCGGATTGTTGAACCGGTCCACCATGAGGAAATAAATTGTCTGATCCCGCCAATCCGCAGGCGACGGAAACGGCCCGCCCGGCTGCCCGCTGGATGATACTGCGTCGTCCAATACAGTTTGGACTTCCGGCGAAAAGAGTGATGTGAACATGGCACCTTTCTGTCGCGTTAACCTTTCCCATGTCCAAAGTGACTGTTTGCTGAAGTCATAGTAGGCAAAATCAGGTTCGGTTCTATAGGCATTTCACGTATATGTCGATCTCTTAGCTTTATAGGGGCGCGATTGCGATTGTGACATGCGCCAAGTACAATTTGAATATGGTCATTAGATAATCGTTTCGTTTACATTAGAATAGATGTCGGCAATCAAAGGTCGACTAAGGTAATACTATTCAGAGGGAACGTTCTGGACTTAGCGCATCTTCGAGACTCACTCCTTTACTTACTTTGTTCACTGTTCCCAGTATGTAGTTTGTAGTGCCATTGCCATAGCGCGATTGCATGGCTTCAAACGGCTTTTACTGCCTTCATGGATCGAACCAGGATCGATTGGACCTTTGCGTTGGCAGGCCGCAAAAGAGGTCCCTAAGTTAAAAAATTCATTTTGTGCGTGCCAAAGGTAAACAGCCAGTGCATTGTCGCCGCAATGCGTCCAGGTAAATTCAATTGCCTGCTGGTCTGTGCCGGATCACTGAACGCTTTGCATCAGAACAACCTTAAATCGCCCGAAAGCGAGCAACAATTAATAAGCAGGAATTGTCGTCAAAGCTTTTCAGAAAGAGCAATGGTCCCAATTTTGTTAAGTATCTAGGACACGATCCGGGGAGAAAGTAGCTCTGATCGCAAGCCTTATGCATAATCTAAAAACGTAAGCACCGATTGCCACCACAAAATGTCATGTCAAACGCTACAATCGTCACGAATGCCGCCGAGCTTCTGAAGCTGAGCCAAAGTGAACTAGACGATCTGTTCAAGAACAGCCGAACCGGGCCGATTCCAAATGGAGAAGGGAGAGGCACCGCGATCATCGCTCCCGGGACAGCGTTTACCCCGGAGATCGCTAGCTTCGTGAATCTTTTCGCTTGGCAAGGGAAGATTTTCGACGCTGCAAACGGTGTTCTTAAAAACTTGATCCTTCCATTCGGCCTCCACGCGATCATTGCGAAAGTTTACTATGAGAAAAGCTGGCTTGATCAAAAGGAGTGCATCGTCCTCGATTATTCTCAGACATCTACGATTGCACATTGGGTGCGAGATGAAATCCGCGAGATCGCACCAGGACTTTACCTTGGAAAAGTTTTTTGGAATCACAGCCGCTTGATTGACTTCGCATTGGAATTTCCCCCATCAGGATAGCTGGCGCAGATGCGAAAACGCCGCCTGGGCTTTCAATACGTTTCGCCGTTCGAGTAAGTGAATCCGAACCCCAGAAAGAGCCCGCGATAGCTGTTAATGGCTTTGCGCACAGGCACCAACCGATCTATGCCAGCGCCTAATTCGAATGTCAGCAGACCAGTGCCACGCGCTAATACCGGCTCCGCCCTTTTAAACCTGATCAGCGACACATTCACCCGGGTATTGCACTTCGAACGGAGATTCGATCCATGGATTCGCCCACCTTTTGACGTATTTCTACGGGATCGGACTGCGAGCCTGATCACACAGTTGATCAATAAGCAGCGGCCGAACGAGGGCCTCAAAATCGCAGAGGAAAAGATCTCCTCGGATGAAGACGAGTTTCTCAAATCGATCATTTCAAGCTTCCAGACCCAAATGGGTTTGTTGTGGAAGCCCGGAGGCTTCGAACGCGGCGGAAACACGAAAACGCATGGGATCGTGCGAGGCGAATTTATTATTCACGACGACATTCCCCAGGATTTTAAGCATGGCATCTATGCTACAGGTAAGGCTTTTCGCGCGTGGGTTCGTTTTTCCGGGCCAGGTCCGTACATAACGCCTGATATTGATGACGTCGGCTTTATGAGCATCAGCATCAAGCTGATGGGTGTGCCCGGCCCGAAACTAATGGAAGATGAGAAACACACGATTGATATGTTCGGTGTTTCCACACCTACTTTCGTAACTCCAGATACAAGAGCAAATGCTCAATTGCAGAAGCAAAGCGTTAAGAATGCGCAGATTTATTATTTCCTGAACTTCACGCACCCGCACATCCTTGATCTGATTATGCAGTCGCTGTGGATAAAAACCCAGAGCAGTCCGCTTGAGGCGCCATATTTCAGCTGCGTCCCGTATCTCCTTGGCGAAGGAAGGGCAATGCAATACTCAGTATGGCCAAAAAAGAAGCGGCGGACGCCGATTCCGCGCCTGCCTTTCCGGCCGCCCGACGATTATTTGCGCAAAGCAATGGCGGCGACATTGGCGAAGGAAGACGTCGAGCTGGACTTTCGAATTCAATTGCAAACAGATCCGCACTTGATGCCGATCGAGAACAATGCAGTGCTCTGGCCCGAGGATCTTTCACCGCGAGTTTCTGTGGCGACGTTGCGCATTCCGAAGCAGCAGTTCAATTCTTCCGCACAAATGGAGTTTTCTAAACAGCTTTCATTTAATCCATGGCATACGATTGCTGAGCACCGCCCGCTTGGAAACCAAAGTCGCGCGCGCCGCCAGATGTACCTGGTGCTTTCGGAACTGCGGCATTCTATGAACAACGTGCCTCATTACGAGCCTACCGGAGACGAGGTCTTCGATCAGTGAGATGACGCCTCAGTCCACTTTCATGATTTTGGCGCCAATCGTTCCGACGCGCGAAAAGGAGCTACGTGCGCTGCTCGCATCCATGAATGAGGGGATTGGCCGCGTAAACCCAACGAACAAGCTGATCCCCTTTGCCAGTTTTGACAACCTGCATTTCGCTCGGCTGCTGATCCTCGACGACAAAACGACCGTGGACATCTCCGCTTACGGTCTGAAGGCAAAGCCATATCCGCTCTATCTCGCATTTCTTGGAGATATTGATGGCGAGGAAGACCGCTTTCTCCTTGGTTTGGAACGCCGTGCGTCAGATGGCCTTCGCAAGCTCTTTTCCTGTTGCAAAGATTTTTACCCAGACACAAACCTCATAACTTGGATGAGAAAGCATCGAGCACCTTCGATCGCAAATTACGTGAACTCTCGCGGGCGGACAGTTCGCCGTATCCATCAAGAGGCAAAGCTCTATGAGGCGATCCAAAAGTGCCTCGAAAACGACCCGTCGCTCCGAAATAGCCCTCCGCGCGAGATTCACGCTAAACTCGTGCAGTTGCTCTACAACGAAATCGCGTCCGTGCGCCTGACACTCTTTGCAGAGAATACCCCAACTTTTTGGCGGGTTCGTAATCTTCTGCACTTGGTCTGCATCCCGTTACTGGTCCTGATTTTGCTCCCGTTGCTGATCCTATTTTTGCCTTTATATATCCGTCTTTTGCGAAAGCTCGAGAAGACGGACCCGGAGATTTGCTTCCCTGTTGATCAAGCATATACAGAAATGCTCTCAAACGGGGAAGATTACGATGTCACGAATCAGTTCAGTGCCATGGGAAGCCTCAAGCCAGGGTTGGTTCGCTTGCTCACCACTATTGGAGTGCTAAGCACCGTGGATTATGCAGCTCGACACATCACACGCCCGGGTTGGCTCGGTCGGATTCGTACCATTCATTTTGCACGCTGGGTCTTCCTTGATGGGATGAAGCGAATGATCTTTTGCAGCAATTACGATGGCAGCGTCGAAAGCTACATGGATGATTTCATCAATAGAACAGGATTCGGCTTAAATGCTTCCTTTAGTAACGGCATCGGATATCCTCGGACGAATTGGCTGTTTCTGGATGGATGCGCCAATGAGAGAAAGTATAAAGAATATCTTCGCCGGCACACCCTGCCGACGCAGGTCTGGTATAAAGCTTATCCCGGGTTGACAGCTGTCGACTTGGAGCGACACGAACGTATTCGGAAAGGTCTTGAAACCGAGTACTTGAGCGATCAAGAACTCGCCGAATGGCTTGCGCTATTATGAGTAAGGTCGATTTTACGGACATTCAGGGTCTGTTGCGATTCGGTTACGGAGCAATGACCTGCGCTTCCTACGAACTACTTCGGATAAGAGATTTGGCGGCAGCGCGCGCGTGGTTGCTTTCTGCGCCTGTTACAACTGCCGCGAATGCCGATCCACCGCCGGACACGGCTTTGAATGTAGCTTTTACTGCCTCCGGCTTGGCAGCGATGGGTTTACCTGAATCAGTGATCGCGGATTTTTCGCACGAATTTCGATCCGGAATGGCGGTTGAGAGCCGCTCGCGGCAGCTGGGTGACGTGGATGCGAATTCTCCCGCCAACTGGCATTGGGGCGCTCCTGGGCGTGAGCCGCACCTGCTGGTAATGT
>JAFAXJ010000024.1 GCA_019241095.1 Verrucomicrobiota bacterium
TTGACTTTTGCCAAAATCAACCGCAGTCGGCACGCGCAGGGTCGAGTGTTCGTTTCAGTGTGGGTGTTCCTCGCTGGTATGTGGCGTCGTGGACGGGGTTTATCTTCGTCGCCACGCTAGTGCAATGGGGGCTGCACAACCTGGAACTGATTTCTCCGATGATGGTGGGCACGAGCCCCCTGCTCGGCAGTCTAGTGCTCACTTCGGCCGGCATTATCAGTGGACGCCATTCAAATACTCTTGCTTGAGGCACTGCCGTGCACCGCTGCAATTCCTGCTGAGTTACTGGCGTGACGGTACGCGGGCGCTTTCCTCATGGGTATGCGTCACGGAGCTTACTGTCTTGGCTGTTGCTGGCTTTTGATGGCAGTTCTGTTCGCTATCGGTGTGATGAATCTCGCCTGGATAGCCGCGCTCAGCGTAATTGTACTGCTTGAGAAAGTCATTCCGAGAGGATTGTTAGTGGCCAGGACTGCTGGCGTCGTTCTAATGGGCTGTGGCGGCTGGTTGGCACTATCGGGCGGAGCTTAGGCACCCCAATCCAAATTACGGAAAGGCGCGCCGGTCATATTAGAGTAGAGCCGACCGGCACTGCTCCACGGTTGTGAACTTTTACAATAGGGAAACTACTGGAAGCCAACCTAGTCGAATTGCATTCGCGCATACATCGGGGCACATACCGAGCGCTCCCTTCACGGCGGCGATACATCCCAAAACCTGATGGGCGGCAACGCCCCTTGGGGATCGCTGCGCTGGAAGATAAGATCGTTCATCGTGTCGTGCTTCGCACCGCGCACATCCTGGAGTGCGGGAGTGTCGGTTGCCCCTCTTCTCCACCGCTCGTGACGCCGACGCCCTGCTGTGTTAAAACTTTAGCATGGAAGGAGCCAACAAGATGGCAACGCTCGATTGGTCGCAATGCCCCGCCTTGGAGAGCATCCCCGTACCATGGTACCGCACTCTAATCCGATCATCTTGAGAATGAGCTCAGATGAACTCCCAAAATAGCACTGGCCCATAGCGGATCGTTCTCTGGCCTCTCACCCGGTTGAGTGTCTCCTAAGCGTATTACTGCTGCGGATAAAAGGTAACCTCCCTTTTCTGCAAAAGTCTCGAAACAGATCAGGTTCTGCTCAAAGTTAGTCTGAGCGTTCAAAGGAAACCCCCTGAAAAGTTTGCGCATTATATACATTCCATCGGCTGCCGGACGCAGTGTTGGATAGGACCAACCGGGATCCATTTGCCAAAAAATCGATCGATGACGGGCGATAATTTGTTGTTCAAACTCAACTGATGTCATCTGTGCTTCCTGCGGCGAGTTAACTTGATCGGCCCAGACAAGCCACTCAATATTTCCTTCCTGAGATCGAGCGACGAGCGTATCTCCCTCTAATCGCAACCCGACATTCGATGGTAGCACAAGGTTCATTCCTGAATTGGCATCTTGATAAATATCAAATCTTAGCTCGTCAGGGTTGTACGATACGCCCGCAGCGAGCAAAGGCTGAATAAGCTGAAACAGACCTAGTGGATCATCCGAAGCGCTGGTGCGCCGCATTTCACCTAAGGTTCGTATCCTCGTCTTGCGAAGTGTAACCGGACCGGAGATCACCGGATTGCCATTGGAGACGGTTGTCGCGATATTTGAATTGAGTTCGGCTGCAAATAATACTCCTAAATCCGAAAGGGTGCCGATATCGACTACTAGTGCGTCTTGGGAACGAAGTAGTTTAGCAAGCTCTCTCGCCGGAATGGCCCAACTGATTGAAGCGGCACCTTGTTCCAGTCCACCGTCTCCGATTGCAACCACTTTTCCGTCGCTATCAACGATCGGAGCTCCAGAGTGTCCCGGTACAAGCGGCCCCATCAGGCCGAAGACAGAATTGCTCAGGCGCGGGAAGCCCAGACGGGTAATCTCTTTACTTGCTTCAAACGGAGTAATGTCTTCAAGCGCCTCCTCTTTGTCGAACTTCAGGGTTTGCCTCTGGACGGTTGGCGTAAAAAGCGGATGGCCGAACGCTACCAGTTCGTTCCCAAAAGAAGGCGTGGACTCGCTGCTTTTCAGGCAAGGCAATCCCAATGATCGATCAACCTCGATGAGCGCTAAGTCAGCGGTTTTTAGAACTCGCAGAACTCTCGCGGGACGATCTATTCCTGTCGCCGTACTAAATACATGCAGCTTGACGTTGGATTGCAAAGCGGCTGCCACGACATGGAAAGACGTCACTACCTGATTCGAATCATTGTAGACAAAACCCGATCCACCTTGTTGGCGTCCCTCTGAAAGATCGCAAAGGACATGCACTACCGATCGGGTAATATCGTTCGCTTCATCGGCAGTCAAAGATATCGCGAGCTCTGCTTGAAGTAAGAGCAGTCCCAGGAAAAGCCTAGGGGGAACCAGTTTCATTGATTTTTTATGTCGTTCCAGAATGAAATATAAATCTTCATGCGCTGATCGTCTCTGATGTCAGACTCGTGAAGGCTCTCGGCAAGCGCCCCCCAGAACCCTCCCGTTCTTTTATAAAGATCAGTGACTGCGTCGGAGTCATGGAACCGGGTAGGATTAAGATTGGCAAGTTGGACACCAGTGTACGCGAACAAACCTGTCTGGTTGCTTGTTGCCGCTAGTGTGGTCTTTGATTTAGTGACTGCTGGGTCCGGTTCACTTTTGGACTCGGGCTCTGTCTTTGACTTGTTTTCTTGCTCTGCAAGAATGGCGGAACCTAAAAACGCCTTGCGCGCCATGCTTTCTTTGATGTCATCTGAGACTTGTTTATCCAGATTCAACGCAGCAAGCGTTTTGATTTGGCTGTTAAGATCCGGAGCTAGCACATCATTAATTCGGATCCACATACCAAAGAAAATTCCGACAATGCATAGCAGAGCAAATCCGATTGCTCGAACGGTTTTCCTCAAACTGAATGCAGCATCTTCCTCGATACCTTCCTTCAAGCCCAAAATCGCGGTGACGATGACGAACAATGGGGCAATGAACTGACCAACAATCGGCGACAAAGACAATCCCAGAACAAGGCCAGTTAGCAACCCAAAGGAACCCCCGGTCAGCATCGCAGACAGGGAGCGACGTGATTCATCATTCATCCAAAATCGAGCTTCGATCCTCAAAGCAAACACCTCGTTTGTCGATGCTAAACTGAGCTGGCTCAGGACGCGGTTGTCAGGATGGTGGGACGTGAGTTATCAATCATTAAAGAATGAAAACCATTGTCCAGATTTCGCTCGACCTTACGTCGATTGAGGAAGCTGTTCAAACCGCGCATATGGCGGTTCGGGCCGGTGTAGACTGGTTAGAGGCTGGAACTCCGTTGATCATCGCCGAAGGAATGCACGGTGTCAGAGCTTTGCGTTCCGAATTTCCTCAGATTCCGATCGTGGCCGATCTGAAGACGATGGATGGCGGCTGGCTTGAAGCAGAACTGATGGCCGGAGCTGGCGCTACCCACGTTGTCGTTATGGAACGAGCTCACCAGGAAACGATCAAAATGGTAGTGCGCGCCGGTAAGGATTTCGGGGTTTCTGTTATGGGCGATAATCTGGCTGCTCCCGACCCGGTCGCCGCAGCCTGCAGGTTGGAAGAGTTGGGTTGTGACTTTGTAATTCATCATGTCGGGTATGACGAACGGCGCGGGATTGCTGCTGCAGGTAAGCCCGCGCCCAGCCCCCTTGACCGATTACGAGATGTAGTTGCTGCCGTCAAAGTGCCCGTCCAGGCCGTAGGCGGTCTTTCAATTGAAGATGCAATTCGGACTCCCGAGTTTGGGGCGCCCCTCGTAGTCTTGGGAGCTCCGCTGGCTATTGACGCGAACTCGTTAAAGACGGCGTCCGGTGACCTGGAAGATAAACTCCGTCTCATCTGTCAGCGAGTCCACGCCTACGATCAAGGCAGATAATTTATTCGGAAGAAAAATGTTTGTCGATTTTAGAGCGCAGAAACCGAACCGACTCTCGCAGATCATCCATTCCGTTCAGCCCGTCTTCGATAGAAATCCAGGAATCAAAACCGACATCCCGGAGGATAGAAAAGATTCGGTCATAATCATTCATCCCCTTCCCAATTACCCCATGAGATAAACGGGCGGCGTAGCCCGTGGAGTCCTCTTCTTTACGCAAGTCCGCAAGGGTCCCATATGCGAGGAAGCGATCACTCGCGTGCATGGAGACGACGCGATGTTTAAAACGCTCAAGTAATTCCAGCGGATCCTCTCCTGCCAGGATCGTGTTAGAAGGATCATAGTTGACTCCAAACCAGGGTGAATCGATCTGGTCGACAATTTGCCCAAAAACGGCCATTTTCTGCGCAAATTCGGGGTGGTGCCAAAAATTATCTTTATAGTGATTCTCCATCGTGAGAATCACTCGATGCTGCTCAGCGACCGGCAACAACTCCTTGATTATCTGGACCACTTGGGCAATACCGGCAGCTAACGTGATCTCGGGGCGGCGCTGGCCAGAAAGGACGCGGCAAAACTTACCCTCAAAAAAAGCCGTAAGTTCGATCATCGCAATTTCTCGCTCGATTTCCGCTTTCACCAAAGTCGAATCCACCTGGGTAAAGTCGGGAGAACAACAGAGCATTGGCATCTCGAGACGGTGCTCTGCCAATCGTGACTTCGCTGCGAAAGGCAACTCTTGGTCGTCCCCGAAAAAGCCCGAGAAAAATTCCAGGCCATCTACCTCCAGCGTCGCTGCCAAATCGATCCACTCAAGTACGGTCATCGTGTGATGAACACAAAGCTCGTCCATGAAGCACTTTGGAAATACAGCCAGCTTCGGTTTCATAATCATTCTCTAGCCGGGTTGTGTCCTATAATCGGGTATTGCTCTTCGCCTTTCAGGCCAATACGAGTCTCTCGATTTAAAATGAGGATGGCTCAATGTAGTTAACCTTTGAATAAAGATGTTCATCTTAAGCGCTTATGTGATGATCGCTCATCTAAAAACCGTAGATCTTGGGTTAAACGAGATGCTGTTCGCCAGCGTCAAAGATCGCAACGACGCGACCTGGGTTACGACAACCGGCGAAGGACTAAGAAGTATTATTTAAATGATACCGGTCAAACTCTATGGTTAATAGATGGAGAAACCTGATCAAAGCAAATCGCCTTCTGAGCTCATTACTGAGAAAATTGCTGAGCTAGGCGACTGGCGTGGCAAGACACTTGCCCACGTCCGCAAACTCATCAAAGAAGCAGACCCTGAGATAACGGAAGAATGGAAGTGGAGAGGAGTTCCAGTCTGGTCTGACCGCGGGATCATCTGCACAGGCGAGTCGTACAAGAGTCACGTAAAGCTCACTTTTCTGAAAGGCGCTTCCATCGAAGACCCAGAAGGCATTTTCAATTCCAGCCTGGATGGGAACGCAAGGCGCGCAATCGATCTGCATGAAGGCGATAAAATCAATGAATCCGCCTTCAAGGAGATCATCCGAGCTGCAGTAAAGCTGAATTCCAAAAAAAAGAAATGACGAGCCCGGGCTACGGCGCACCCCCAAATCACGATAACCGCAGAGCTTGGCGGGAATTTCGGCCTTGAAATACAGAAGATTCGGGTCGTTTTAAGTGTCTCAATCTCCGCTTCATCTCGCGCGAGCCAACGGGGAAGTCAGAACCGGGCGGAACATCAGCGCGTTTCCGTCTCACCAACCTTTTTAAGGGCTGCAGAGGCGAAGCTGGTGTTAGCCGAAGGCCACCCGAGCGACACAGACCGTGCAGGCGCCAACTGTCCAAGAGGAACATTCCAACCTTTCGAACGAAGATGCAGAGCGGCCGGCAGTAGCCCGATCCAGATATGTTGCGTGTTGATCATTGCACTGGAAGCAGAACCGCTTTTACGATTTCGCCGGAATGCATAGCATCAAAGGCCTCACGCCATTCCTCCAGAGGGACACTGCGGTTCAGAATCGGATTCAGATTCAGGTGACCGGACGAAAGTAAACTGATAATTCGTTCCCACATAGGCCAGTTGTGAGAAAAGCTGCCCTGTAAGGTTACAGCCTTTTGAACCAATGGATCGAGCGAGAAATTAAAAGGTTGCGGTCCCCAACCGACCTTGCTGATCTGGCCGGCTGGTCGAACGATATCGAGAGCGAGTTTCAGCGTACCGGAAACACCTGCGGCATCAATCACCACATCGAACCCGTACCCATCTCGCAACGAGCGAGTCCACTCGACAGCGTCTTCCCCGTTCGCGCCGAGAGTTGCGGATGCGCCGATCGCTTGCGCGACGCGCAAGCGACCCGCGTCCGCGGCAGTGCCAATTACCACCAAAGTAGTAGCGCCCGCCAGTTTCGCCATCGAGGCACAGAGCAGACCGATTGGTCCCGGACCGAGAACCGCGACGGCGTCGCCTGGAAGAATCCGGGCGTTTCCGCAGGTGGCGTTATAGGCGACACAGCACGGCTCAGTCAACGCGGCGACCGTAAAGGGCAAAGTGGCCGGAATATGATGAAGAATCCGTTCGGGAACTTTCGCGTAGCGAGTCATAGCGCCGTCAACTCCGGCCCCAAATCCGAGCCGGTTGGGATCGAGATTGTAAAGTCCACGTCGCACAAACGGTGAATTCTGATCGATGACGGCGGCGGTCTCGCTCACGACTCGATCGCCTTCGTGAAAACCGCGAACGTTTTTGCCTACCTGAGCGATTACCCCGGCGAACTCATGGCCCAAGACGACCGGATAGTTTACCTTCCAGCTGTGCTGTCCGCGGGCCTGATGAATATCGCTGCCGCACACTCCGACCGCTTGTACTGCTAATAACACATCGTGATCACCGATGGTAGGAACTGGAATTTCGCGGATTTCTACACTATTCGGTTCCGAGGAATAGTTAACAACGGCAGGCATTTTGGTACTCATTGGTCTTTAAGAGATTTCATGTTAGCTGGGGACTAGCTGTCTAATCACAACAATTATATGAAGATAGGAATCTTTACCGCTTTATTTGGCGATTGGCCACTTCACGAAGCGGCGTCTCATGTCGCCGACCTTGGATATGAAGCAGTCGAGCTTCCGGCTTGGGCCGGAAATAAGCATTTGGATTTAGCCCAAGTACTAGCAGGCGATGGAGCGAAAACCCGTAAGCTGCTTGCTGATCGCGGGCTATCAATTTCGGCAATTAACAACGGAATTGCTGGCCAGCTTACGATGGGGCCGCACGACTCAAGTACAGATACTTGGGCTCCAGGTATGAGCCCGGAAGAAAAAATAGCCTTCGCACGAACTGAGATACTTAGAACGGCTCAGGCCGCATCGGAACTGGAGGTGCCGATAGTTACAGGTCTAATCGGTTCTCACGTCTGGGATAAGTGGTACATTTTTCCGCCCGCAAATGAGAAACTCTACGAAGAAGGTGTCCAGCGATTCGCCGAACGGTGGAATCCTATTCTGGACGACTTTAAAAGGTAT
>JAFAXJ010000285.1 GCA_019241095.1 Verrucomicrobiota bacterium
CCAATCTACCTCCCCTGGTATTTTACATGTCCGGGATCATCGCATGGAATTTCTTTTCCAACTGCCTCAGCCAGGTGGCCTTCACGTTTCTCGGTAGCGGAGCATTGTTCCGTAAAATTTATTTTCCACGTTTGATCGTGCCATTGAGTCAGATCACGATGAATATGCTCAACTTCGCCGCCCAGCTCCTCGTGCTGTTTGCGGTGATCGGGTTTTTTGAGCTTACGGGAAGAAAAATTGATATCGGCGTAAAAATCTTCGCTCTTCCACTTGTTTTGATTGTAATGGCGACATTGGCTTTAGGAATCGGATGTCTAATTGCTGCTGCCACGGTAAAATATCGTGATCTCAGCATTGTTGTAGGTTACACCCTGAATCTCTGGATGTACGGCAGCCTTGTAATTTATCCCCGATCAGCAGTCCCCAAAAACCTGCAATGGTTGCTTGAGCTTAATCCTATGGCAAGCCTGATTGAGTGTTATCGGTCCAGCTTATTCGGGACAGAACACACAGAGGTTCAGCCTGCTATCATTGCCACGACGATCACGGTTTTTTTAGCTATCGCCGGGCTCTGGTATTTCTCCAGGGCTGAAGGCACTTTTACGGACTCGATCTGATGTCAGTTGTCATTGAAGCGGAGGGCGTCTCGAAGCGATTTTATTTGGGCGAACGAAACCAAAAAGCCTTTTTCGAAGATGTCGCGGAGAAAAGTGCTCGCGGTTTTCGCCGTCTGTTCAATCCGAATGCAGTAAAAAGAAATTCCAAACACGACTTTTGGGCGCTGCGCGACGTGTCGTTCCAGATCGTCCAAGGACAAACGCTCGGACTGATCGGTGAAAATGGAGCAGGTAAATCGACGCTGCTCAAGGTCCTCTCAAGAATTACCCAGCCGACAACCGGCAGAGTCCAGGTTTATGGCCGATTGGCAAGTCTTTTGGAAGTGGGTACTGGTTTTCATCCAGAATTTTCCGGACGCGACAATATTTTTCTAAACGGGGCCATGCTTGGTCTTTCGCGAAAAGAGGTGCGAAAGCGCTTTGACAAGATTGTAGACTTCTCTGGCATGGAACAATTTCTGGATGTGCCTGTGAAGAATTACTCGAGCGGCATGTATCTTCGCCTGGCTTTTTCCGTTGCCGCCCATCTGAATCCAGAAATTGTCATCCTGGACGAGGTGTTAGCTGTTGGCGACGCCGTGTTCCAGAAAAAGTGTTTTGACCGCATTGAGGAAATCATCAATGAGGGTCACGCCGCAATCCTGGTCAGCCACGCAATGGGGTACTTGCGCCGGATGTGTCAGGTCAGTATGTGGCTTAGCCACGGTCGGATGCAAATGTTTGGTCCAACGCATGAGGTAGCTTCTTGTTACGAGAAAGAAACCACGCAGGAGGTAGTAGCTCATTACGAGAAACAGTCGATCGAGAAGCATCTCGACAGCGAACCGGAACCCGTTGCGACCCTATTGTATTGGTCGGTGCAAAGCCGGCTTTCCAAAGATCTGCACGCGATCAGCGCAGGACAGGCGAAGGCGACCTTCCGATTCGAAATAAGCCTCAGTATCTTGGTGGTTAGCGGTAAAGTCGCAATCACCCTGGCAGATGCTCAAGGCCTGATCTTACTTTCCCAAGAAGGTGAACTTCCTTCGGAAGCACAAGGCAAGATCGGTCTGACACTAGAGCTTCCGTTTCTGCCTCTCAAACCCGGCGAATACATACTCAACTGTATCATTTCCGATTCTCGTCATCCTGTTGCTTTTCTGCGGGCCACACCGGAACTCACCGTTCTTGAGGACGAGGAGACGCGGAATCGCGGATATCGAGGGCTTCTTAATCTACCGGCGAAATTGGTAGTCGATGAGAACTCGCCTGCTGAGGTTAGAGCAGTCGGGGAAGGCTAAAAGGCCTAGGGCCGATGCAAGTGAAATGAAAGTTGTTCAGAAACTACTTAGCTGTATTCATGGATTTGGCGATCGAATAACCGGTGGCGGACTCCGGGCGTTCGCTCGTCGACGTTTACTGTCTGTTGTGCGCGTTTGGAGGATCTTTGTCTCTCGAAGACCATTTCTTGGCAAGGCACTTCGGTGGCTGATGCGGCGGTCGCCAGGGGTCGAAGCACGTGTGAACAGATTTATCTCGAACCTGGATCCCTATGCCGGGGCGCCCGCATATATCCCGAACGGCAGGCTCGCCCATGGCTGGGATGATGTCGCACTGACACTACCCATTTCGGCGAGACTCTATTACCTGAATTTGAAGGCGGCGATTAAAGACTTTCGCCCTGAGAATCGGTCACAATGAGGATTGTGCTAGATCTGCAAGCTGCACAACTCGACGCGCAGGGGACCTCTGAGGGGTGCTATTCACTGGCTTTCGCGCAGGCCGTTATTCGAGAAGCGCCACAGCATGACGTATGGCTTGTCTTGAACGGACGTTTTCCTGAATCGTTTGAGCCAATCTACGCCGCATTTTCAGGGCTGATTTCTCGAGAGCGAATCCGGGTTTACGAGTTACCGGGACCTCTTGCCGCAGCCGCTTCAGAAAATACGTGGCGGAGACAGGCTGCGGAGTTGCTTTATGAAAACTTTGTGGCGGACCTGCGCCCGGACATCGTTCATCTCTGCACTGTGTTGGATGGATGGGAAGATGACACTGTCGCCACGATTAGAGGGTTGAGTGAGTCAATACCCGTCGCGACTACCTTGTACGAATTCCCGCTCACATCCCTGAGCCGTCCGAGTGATCCCATGTTCAAGCGGTTTTACGAACAGCGCCTGGAGTTCTTAAGATGCGCTGATTTGATCATGACGCTTTCCGAGGCTGCGCGGCAAGAACTGATCAACGCCCTAGACATATCTGCGAGTCGAATCGTGAATATTTCTGAGGGACCCTCATCTGCTGATTACCACCAAACTGCCTGGTCGAACATTGCACGAGATTCTGTGAAGGCGTTTGAGGCTGTGTATCGGGAGCGACAAAAGAAACAGGGGCCAGTCGTCACGCAAACTGATAGACCGGCATTAGCCTTTATATCGCCTTTACCTTTCGAGCGTACCGGGATAGCAGATTATTCTGCCAGGCTCCTGCCGTGCTTGGCGAAACATTATGAAATAATCTGTGTCGTTGATCAGCCTGAACGGATAGACCCTTCAATTTGCTCTCAATTTCCCATTCGGGACATGCGCTGGTTTGAAAAAAATGGAGTGAAATTTCCACGCATCCTCTATCAACTTGGCAATTCTCCGGCACATAGGCACATGTTGCCTCTGTTGGAGCAGTTCCCCGGGGTTATAGTTCTACACGATTTCTTTCTCGGTGATCTTCTTTGGTGGATGTCGGAGTCTGACTATGCACCGGGCGTTTTTAT
>JAFAXJ010000296.1 GCA_019241095.1 Verrucomicrobiota bacterium
ATAAAAACGCAGTCCGCTCGTGATCGAAAATGGAATCCCTGCTCGGGTCAGTGCAAGCTGGACTTCCAGGGACTGAAAATGTGCTCGATACAGGATCGCCATCGAATTGAGATCGATTCCTTCATCTCTCAGTTCAAGCAACCGCTGAGCGACAAACGTTGCCTGCTGGCTGTTATCAAAGAGCGCTACTAATGCCGGTTTGATGCCCTGGCTTTTGCGGGCGGCGTGTAATGTTTTCTCAAACTGGTTCTGGTTGCTGAGGATCGCAGCGTTCGCTACCTCCAGAATTTCAGGCACGCTTCTGTAGTTGGTTTCTATCCGAAAAATCTTCGAGCTTGGATAGCGTTTGGGAAATTCAAGAATATTCTGATAGTTAGCTCCACGCCAAGAGTAGATCGATTGGGCGTCATCCCCTACCACCATCACGCTCTTGTGACGTTCCGCCAAAATATCGATAAAGTCTGATTGCAGCTTGTTCGTATCTTGATATTCATCGACCAGGATAAATTGAAAATGTCGCTGATAGAATTCCGCGACGCCCGGATTGCGCTGAAACAGCCCGACAGTTTTTACAAGCAGGTCATCAAAATCCAGCGAGTTGGCTTCGCGTTTGCGCTCTTCATACTTTTTCAGGACAAATCCTATCTGGTTGGAGAGCGGATTGAACCATTGGAATCGCTTTAGAATAACATTCGCTATAGTTTCACCGGTATTCAGAGCGAAACTCAGGATTTCTCCAAGAACCTGAGCGGTAGGAAACCGGATCTGTTTTGTGTCTATATCGACCGATGCAATGACCGACGCTAAAAGATCCTCTTGGTCCTCCCGATCCATGATAGAAAAACCAGGCCGAAATCCGATGTCAGCAGCATGGCGCCTGAGTAATCGATTGCCAACGGAATGGAAAGTCCCTCCCCAGATCGCCCGCGTTTCGTGCGGTATCAGGTTCGAAACCCGGCCAAGCATCTCGCGAGCTGCTTTGTTGGTAAAAGTGAGTAAAAGTATTGATTGAGGTTCGACGCCATTGTCTAGCAACCAAGCAACGCGATAGGTAAGAGTGCGTGTTTTGCCGCTGCCTGCACCGGCTAGAACCAACGCGGGCTGAGGCCCAGCTGTGACAGCTTCGTACTGTTGATCGTTGAGTTCAGCTCGATAATCTATCGAGCTCGCAGCAACCGATTTGATTTTTCGAAGCTGATAATCGCGGGCCATGCCTGGAGGCGATATTTTAACACGTCAGAGGGGTTTTGCGATCCGGGTCGGGCAATTTCAAGAGATGCGAAGCTGTCAGAACCTGAAATGGGCAATATTTGGCGGGAAGATTTGCTCAGACTCCGCCTAAATACGCCTCTCTCACACTCGTATTTGCGCGCAAATTACTGGAATCGTTATGGAGTAAGATTCGGCCCGTCTCCAGCACATAGCCGTAGTCGGAAATTTCCAAAGCCAGGTTAGCGTTCTGTTCGACTAGCAAAATTGTTATCCCGAGTTGCTGATTGATCTCCAAAATCTTCGAGAAAATGGTTTGGACCAACATCGGCGCGATTCCCAGGGAGGGTTCATCGAGCATTAAGAATCGAGGCTTGGACATCAGAGCGCGCGCGATAGCAAGCATCTGCTGTTCCCCGCCACTCAATGTACCGCCCACTTGCTTCTGCCGTTCTTTTAGCCGCGGAAAAATCGAGAAAACGTACTCATAATCTTTCTTCAGCTCTGATCGGTCGGTGCGCCGGTAAGCTCCCATCTGAAGATTTTCCTGCACGGTCAGATTGGAAAAGATCATCCTTCCCTCTGGAACCTGAGTGATGCCGAGTTCCACAATACGGTGAGGCGCGCGATTGGTGATTTCATTTCCCTCAAAGTAGACATGACCGCGACGCACCCGAACGAGACCTGAAATGGCGCGCAAGGTGGTTGATTTGCCAGCCCCGTTGCTGCCAATCAGTGTAATTATCTTTCCTTTTGGCACTTGAAGCGAGATTTCATGCAGTGCAACGATTGATCCGTAGGCCACTTCCAAGTTTCGCAATTCAATCACAACCTGTTTCCGTTCAAGGCAGCCGCTCGACTCACGCGTTTGACGACCGTATTTGAGCGTCTCCGCCGAGGTAAGCCTCAACAACTTTCGGATTCTGACGTATGACTTCCGGAGGTCCTTCCGCAATTTTCAACCCATAATCCAGGACACAGATCCTTCGACAGATCCCCATCACGACCCGCATGTCGTGTTCGACTAACAATACCGAGATTTGAAACCTCTCCTGAATCATGTCGATTAATTTCATCAGGCTGCTCTTCTCGACTGGATTCATTCCGGCTGCTGGCTCGTCGAGAAGTAATAGCTTCGGGTTCGTGGCAAGGGCTCGCACTATCTCCAGACGTCGCTGGTCGCCATAAGACAAACTTTTACACATGGTTTCCCGGAAACGTTCCAGCCCAAAGATCTGAAGCAGCTCCATCGTTTTCTTTGCGATAAGCTCTTCTTCGACAACGAAACTTTTACTCCGCAATAGCGCATCGCGGACTCCATGCTTGAGGTGCAGATTACAGGCTGCCCGGACATTGTCGAAAACCGTAAGTGAAGAGAACAACCGTATATTTTGAAACGTTCGTGCTATTCCTCTGCTCGTGATGGTATAAGGTTTCAATCCATTCAAACGTTCATTGCAGAACCTAACTTCTCCAGAGGTGAGCTGATAGACGCCTGTTACAAGATTGAAAACTGTCGTTTTGCCTGCGCCATTAGGTCCGATTAAGCCGACCAACTCCCCGGGTCCGATTTCCAAGCAAAGATCAGAGACGGCAGTAAGGCCGCCAAAACGAATAGTGCAGTGATTGAGCTGAAGCAAACTATCCATCGGACTGGCTCGGCGTACCGGCTCTTTTGCGAACAGCAAGTCGGCTGCCAAAAAGTCCTTGAGGCCGTGTTAACATGAAAAGGATTAGAAGCAGCGAGTAGAGAATGAGCCGGTTTTCTAAAAGCCCATGGTAAGCAGGCGGCACAATAGAGGTATGCGACAGGCTGCGCAGAAGTTCTGGTAAAATAGTCAGCAGGATCGCGGCAAGACAGACGCCAGTTGTACTACCCATGCCGCCGAGGATGACCATCACCACAACGTCGACAGAACGAAAAAAATTGAAGCCCTCGGGCGTTATGAATGCTTTGAAATGCGCATAAAGAGCTCCCGCAATACCGGCAAAAAAGGCGGCGACAACGAACGCAATTACTTTGTATTTAGTCGTGTTGATGCCCATAGCTTCGGCAGCAACCTCATCGTCGCGAACAGTCAGAAACCCACGGCCGTAAGTAGAATGTACCAGGCCCAGAACGGTATAGCTACACAGAGCTGCTATCCCGAATGTCCAGAACAGGTTTGTATATCCTCCAGAGACGCTCAGCCCGCGTGACGCGCCAAGAAAATCGAGGTTAAGTATCGCGGTTCGGATTATCTCGCCGAAACCGAGAGTCACTATGGCAAGATAATCGCCTCGCAATCTCAACGAAGGGATTCCAACGAGCAGGCCAGTAATGGCTGCGAGAAGCCCTGCTACGCCCATCGATAAAACAAATACCAAATTGGAGGCGATTGGATTTGTGCTGCCACCTATCAGACTGAGGAGCATCGGGTCGAGATTGTTTGACCAACAGCCTGAAGCATAGGCGCCCACCGCCATAAAACCTGCATGCCCAAGGGAAAATTGCCCTGTATAGCCGTTAACCAGATTTAAGCTGACGGCCAGAATAACGTTAATCCCACTCGTTATTAAGATGTCATAGTAATACGCAAATTGATTGGCGATGAGTCTTTCACCGAAGACCGAGAGCAACAGAAGAAGAATTAAGGACAAGAGAAGGTAAAGCCGGGCTCGGGTCATACCTTTTCACGTTCCACATTGCCTAGAATTCCTGTTGGCTTAAAAAGCAGAATAACGATCAAAACCGCAAACGCTATCGCGTCTCGAAGTTCCGGCCTGAGATAACCAACAACCAAGGTTTCAAGAACTCCTATCAATAAACCTCCGACAACCGCTCCGGAAATGTTTCCTATACCTCCCAGAACTGCGGCCACAAACGCTTTGATCCCAGGTAGATTGCCCATCATTGGAGTGATCGAGGGTGAGTCAAGCGAAACTAGTATCCCGGCAGCGGCGGCAAGGGCAGATCCGAGCGCAAAAGTAAACGAAATAACAACGTCGTTATCGACACCCATGATAGAGCACGCGGTCGGGTTTAAAGAAAGAGCTCGCATCGCAAGCCCCAGCTTGGTTTTCATCACCACGAATCGAAGCATTAACATCAAAATGATCGTGGAAAGAATGATCATTGCCTGGGTGCTCAAAACTGTCAGGTCGCCAAAACCTTCGATTGGTTGAACAGGGATAAGCTGCGGAAAAGCTTTCGGCTCGGCACCAACGAAGTACTGCATCATATTCTGCAGGAATAAAGAGACACCGATGGCAGTAATCAGCACGGTCAGCCGTGGGCGCTCGCGCAAAGGCCGGTAAGCAATCTTCTCAATCAATACGCCGACCATTGCACAAATAAGCATCGAACAAAGCATCACGAAACCGACCCCCGTCAATATGGAGAGAC
>JAFAXJ010000414.1 GCA_019241095.1 Verrucomicrobiota bacterium
ACCGGAAAGCAAGTGTTATCAAAATCGCATATCAAACAATTTTCGAGTTTTGATAAAATCGTCACACCAGAGCGGTTCTGAATCTTGCCAGCTTCTATGCACGAGTTGATCAACTTTAGCTCATCGGAGCTTGCAAATCGGAGCGAAGCAAGCGTGCGGGGCGCACGTAGTAAGTCTATTGAAACTTGCTTCATGCACCCCCGGATCTTTGGACGACAGCGACCCTAGTATTTAGCCATTGAAGAATCGATCTGCTCAGCCCAGGCGAGAATGCCACCTTGCAGATTGGAAAGTTTTCTAAACCCAGCTTCCTGAAGTACTCTAAAGGCTTTTGCACTGCGAGCGCCGCTCTTACATTGCAATACGATTTCATCCGCGCTATCCAACTCGCTTAATCTTGCTGGCAACTCACCCAACGGGATTAGCTTGGCATTAGGGATGTTGCAAATTTCGTACTCGAAAGGTTCACGCACATCGACGAGCACGAAATCTTCCTGCCGATCAAATTTCTTTTTCAATTCAAGTGCGGTAATGCCCGGAACGTCTAATTCTTTTTCAGCTTCCGCATCTGCTTGCGGAATACCGCAGAACTGTTCGTAATCGATTAGCTGATTAACCGTGGGATGGTCACCGCAAATTGGACAGCCAGGGTCTCTTCGTACTTTGAATTCGCGAAATCTCATTTTGAGCGCATCAAAACTTAGCAGCCGCCCGATAAGAGAGTCTCCGATACCCATGATCAATTTCACCGCCTCAATCGCCTGAAGTACGCCTATAACCCCTGGCAAGACCCCGAGCACTCCACCTTCAGCACAACTCGGCACCATGCCAGGTGGAGGCGGTTCAGGAAACATGCAGCGGTAGCAAGGGCCTCCTAAATGCGGAGCGAAAACAGTACATTGGCCATCGAACCGGAAAATTGACCCATAGATATTGGGCTTCTTAGCCAAGACGCACACATCGTTAGAGAGATAACGCGTCGGGAAATTGTCGGTACCGTCAATAAGGATGTCGTAATCCTGGACAAGTTCCATTGCGTTTTCGCTATTGAAGACGACGTCATGGAGGTCGACTTGCACATTGGGATTGATCGCTTTAATCCTGTCGCGAGCAGAATTCAGCTTCTTTCGACCTACATCATGCGTACCGTGCAAGATCTGGCGCTGTAGATTAGAGAAATCAACTGTATCGAAATCGACGATACCCATACGGCCAACCCCGGCGGCAGCGAGGTAATAAGCAATCGGAGATCCCAATCCCCCAGCACCGATGCAAAGGATGCTTGCAGCTTTCAACCGTTTCTGCCCCTCCAAGGTGACCTCCGGCATAATCAGGTGCCGAGAGTAACGAGCTATCTCGTCATTGCTAAAATTCACGCTCTGGAGCCGGCCTTCAGCGATAATACTATCGGACATAAAAAGACATGCAATCTAGAGAGAGTTGGACGAAATGCAACGGACCCCAATCATCTGGCGACCTAAGCCCAGGACCGATTTCCAGCAACTTGGGGCCGATGGTACTTTCATGGTCCCCATGGAAAACGACTAATCTACTTCGACCCGCCAAGAACAAACTTGTCCATCGCCATGGCAAAGCCTTCCTCTTCGTTCGAAGATGTGACGAAGTTTGCCTGAGCCTTCACCTCGTCACTGGAATTGCCCATCGCGATGCTCATCCCACTCTTCTTAAACATCAGCACATCGTTCGGCATATCGCCAATGGTAGCAATACTGTCTTTAGGAATCAGGTAGACACAGGATAAAAAGTCGACTACTCCTCCTTTGTTAGCCGAAGGATGAGTCACATCCAGGTAGTAAGGCTGCGATCTCGCCGCAGAAACATGCGCTCCGAGCTCTTCCTGAACCTTTTTCTCGCACCTGGCAACAGCATCAAGATCATCGCTGATTCCGACGATCTTTGCCGCATTGGCTACGAAAGGGTTGTAATCTGGAACAACTTCTGCATCAAATTGGACTGTCTTGGTTTCCCTTTCCACGTGAGGTCCCTTGGGGTCTGTGATGTACCAAGTCGTGTCGGTGTACAACCAGGACGCCAATCTGTGTTCCTTGATGAGTTCAAGCGTGCGAACCGCGGCGTCGTTGGGAAGATCACGCATTACAATCGGGTCGAATTTCGGAGTCGAATACACTCCCCCATTGAATCCGGCGATGACGGTCGTAATCTTCAGGTCCGGCACTAGCATCTTCATCCCCAATGGAGGACGCCCGCTAGTAATGGCGAACAGAATTCCGGCATCCCGGAGCCTATTTACAACGTTTTTCGCCTTTTCAGTCAGGATCTTGTCCTGCGTAACGAGCGTGCCATCAACATCAGCGAGCACCAGGCGAATAGGGG
>JAFAXJ010000562.1 GCA_019241095.1 Verrucomicrobiota bacterium
TCACCGAAACAGGGAAGCCCCTCTTTGTTCCAAGTGAAGATTTGAGCGCGGACGTTTCGGTCACGCCACGATGGCGGGCGTTTTCGCATGATAGAAGATCAGCCCAGCTTCGTCTTGAGCTACGAGGCTGGCATGACCGACGCCCCATACTTTAATCCGATTGCTCACCACATCAGTGAAGTTTCTGGTTCCTAAACTCATCTAACGGTGGTTAGGCGTTGACGGACTCGACGCCGGAAAGAGCTGCCCCCGCTTGGGCAGGTTGCGGGCTTCCAACCACATCCATCACGAGATGCGGATTGAGAGCGTTGACCAAAAGGCCACAGCGGAGGCTTTTCACATCCACCAACTTGCTGGCTTGCAAGCAGAAGAGATATTGGATCGTTATCAAAATATACGTGCGAGACAAACCCAGATGGCACTAACTGCATACTTAAAGCTAAGCGGCTCTAAACAAGGAGAGATCACAGGTTCCGTCACACAGAGAGGAAGGGAAGGACAAATCCTGGTAATTGCGGCAAATCACGAAGTTGCCTACTCTAAGGATTTTGCCACCGGACTGCCGACCGGCAAGCGCCAACACAAACCATTCAGCATCACCAAGGAAGTAGATAAATCTTCGCCTTTTCTTTACCAAGCAATGATCAACAACGAGGATTTCAAAATATGGGAGCTTCGATTCTGGACATCTTTAGCCTCAGGCATGGAAGAGCAGTATTACACAGTAAAGCTTACCGATGCCTTGATTGCCGATCTTGTATTCCATATGCCGAATTCAAGGAACCCTGACCTCTCGAAATACCCGGAATATGAGGAGGTTTCTTTTACCTATAAAAAGATTCAATGGCTTTGGACCGACAATAATTTGTCAGCTCAAGATGACTGGGGCATTTTTATCGGGAAATAATATGGTCGTGACCTCCCGTTACCAGGTTTATTGGTAACACGCGTGAGAGCTCACTGGTCGACTTAGCCGGGATAAGAATCGGCGCACAAATCCTTCTCACGAGTCCGCCGAATTTTGCTATTCGGGTCGATAGTAAACTCCGATCAAATATCGCCGGCACCCATAAAGCGAGCGAATGTGGACATCTCCCGCGGGCCTCGGTACAGATTGGTGCTATGATCCATTTTCGGTCCAAGCTTTGGATAGATATTCTGATGCGCCTCCGCAGCCCGGACTTGCAGCGTTCAAGAGCGACTTCCTCGCAACTGGCATTCAGATTCGCTTGAACCATCGAGACAAGCGTGGATGCAGAAACTATCCGCGGACGTTATCTTGACTTTGCGATGTCCCAGAAGACCAGCCAAGCCTATTCATCAAACGTACACACCTTCATATAGTAGACGACCGGATGGTTTTGGTCCTCGTTGGTGAAGTTAATTCTCCAGTGCACTGTTCTGCTTAGGATTATATAATCGAGCGATTCTTGGGTTGCTGGACCTATAACACCCGCCACACTTCCGGCACCCGACACTTCTGCGAAAGCTTGCACCCAATTCGTCCTAATAGGACCGTAGGAAACTTGGATTTTGTTTGTATCGGGTACCGCTACAAGATAACGAACCTTCTCGTCCGTTCGAGGAACGCCCCATGTCTTTGTCTCGCCGGCTTTTAAAGTGTCCGGCCCGTAAGTTTCAGTCGTCATTTTGTTCTCTGGCCTCAACCGATGGCTTTGGATAGTGTATAGCCTTCGGCGTGTGTGTTATCTTCATTTCCGAGTTTGTGGCCGCGTTTTGAACTAACAGAATCCCCTCCTAGGATGCGTAGAAAATGCACGGCTCGGTACCTATTTTTTCCTGCCTTTAGGGCGTAAACTTCTTAAGCATACTCTCCGGGGACCAGCTGTATCGAGAGTGCCAATCAAGCCGTCGCCGCTTTCTGCCCACTTTTTTCTTTAAAGCTATCTAGGCGGATTAGACCTCCCAATACTCATTTCCCAATCAGAGAGTCGAGTGAAGGCCCGCACAGACTTTTCAGTCCCTAGGGTCTGGCGGACCGTGCGACGACGGTCTTGCCAAGGGCATGGATGCCTAAGCGTTCTCCGGGAGCCAATTTGGGCAACGCGTCCACGTGCAGAACCTGAAGCTCCGTTTTAAGATCGGGCTTGAGGCGGGCCAACAGACGGCGAGCATGCGTCTCCAAATCAGCGTCCGTCCGCATTGTATCGGCGAACGAAACATGCTTGTGGAGGTGTACGACGTTGCCGTCGTGAAAAAAAACCGAGTACCGTACATGAGCAGAACTTTCATCCCGGTCTGGAGACAATTCAGTATTTTGTGGCATGCTTCTATCCTTCCTAGAACTCTCGAGACTTCAGCTCCAGTGGTGCAGTTGGCAAATAGAGGTTCCCTCTATGGGGTAATCGAATTCGGTCGCCCATGTAACGCTCACTAAACTTTTCGCAGCGAAAGTCCGGAGAACGCCAGTGACTGGGGTTCAATGCAAAGCATTCGACTCAAGTGTCGCGTATTCAATAAAATGGGGAAGCGCCGCAGCATAAAATCGCCCGTCCACAATACTTGGATCTAATGTCTGTAGCGTAATGCTTGAGAGAAAAAGGGTGGCACGTGTATAGCTGGCGCTAAAACCCTCAATTGTCGCGGTAATCGTGATTCCACCACCGGAGGACATTGTTGCGGTAGTCATCCCGGTTATCATGTTTTAGAAGCTCTAAAATTGAGATATTTCAAAAACGGCTACAAAACCGGCAGATATAAGTCAAACCTTAACAACTTGCGAGCTGAGCATACGATTTCCGAGAATGTCATGCAGCGTCGCTTCATCGGTGCCGCCACGAACGGATTTTCGAAAAGCTGGATGCTTGTCATTTCTACGCTGAATTCTTTCGAAAGGAGCGAAACCATTAGTGACCCCAAGATCGCAGGGAAACTCCCTGACTTCATCAGGAAGTATCGGGATCAAGGACAGTTCTGGCAATCAACAAAACACAATTTTCTTCATACCGCGAACGCCGTGAGTATATCTGGACGAAATCCGTCCCGCTAATTCAGTACCTGGAAAGCGCAAGACCAACTCGCCTAGCGTCATGCCAATCCCAAACGGCGGAATCCGAACGTGAGAGGTCTCGACCGTGATTTAATCTTTCAGGGTAAAGTATCTGCCCAGAATCGTGCCTTTACGGATCAGTCGCGTGTCAGGCTTTCAAGCTAGAGCGGCAATGCAGGACATTGAAAAATATGTGGCAGTAATGAGGGCGATCAAACTTCGCACGAATGTAATCACCTCCTTTCTTTGCGGCGAGATTGGGGCTGTTTATCGTGGGAGCGAAGGAAGTGGGCGTAGAACGCATTTTTGAGGAGAAAGCCAGCGGCGGCGCTGGGACCGACCGCAACTTCAAAAGATGCTGGATCAACTCAGAGCGGGCGATGTGGTGGTATTGTGGAAACTCGATCGCTTGAGTAGATCGCTTAAAGACCTGCTTCATGTCATGGAACGCTTGGAACAAGCTAATGCGGGCTTTCGCGTCCTTAAACGCCAAGAGTGGCGGGGAGGCTGCAGCGTCCAACGCTGAGCATGGGCGAC
>JAFAXJ010000166.1 GCA_019241095.1 Verrucomicrobiota bacterium
CATCCAGACCGGCAAGCAAACCGCCGCACGCGAATGCTCCCAGGACACGCGTTTTTGCGTTGATTCCAACCAATTTAGCACCGTTGGGATTTGACCCGATCGCAAAAAGCTCGCGACCAAATGAAATGTAGCGGAGCGCGAAACCGATCGCGACTAGTACGCCCGCAGCAAGGAGAACGATCCCGGGAACGCCCAACAACGAACGGCTTGTAAGGTCAAGCCACGCACCCGGCACCTGATCGGCACTGATCTGTTTCCCATGTGCGATAAGACTGTCCAGGCCGCGAAACAAAGCAAGCGTACCCAGGGTGACAACGATCGCTGGTACTCGCCCGAAGGTCACGATCAAACCATTGAGAAGCCCGCAGGCTAAACCAACTCCGAACGCGACTGCGAATGCGATACTTATGCTCAAATCGGGATGTGATCGCAAAGTGTCGGCCGAAAGGTATGCGGCAAGTCCAATGATCGAGGCGACGGACAGATCAATGTTGCGAGTGATGAGAACAAGCATCTGTCCTACAGCAACAATCGATAGCAATGCGGCATCCATCGATAAAGCTCTTAGATTCCCGGCGCTTAACATCCGGGGATTAAGCGCGGAAATCGGGACCAGCAAAGCCGATACAGCTACGAAAAGGCCCAGTTCACGCCGAACCAAGAATGATCGAAAACGGCTGTCTGCATTGGCAGGTTTGATAAATCCGTCCGCCGGCCGGGCGGCAGATAATTCCCCGCCATAATCGAGCGGTGACGACGAATCTGTCAGACCAGCGATTGTTCCAGTGGCTGCATACATGATCCGCTCTTGAGAAAGCTGCTCACGCTCGAACCTGGCTGTCACCTCTCCTTCTCGAAAAACGAGAACACGATGGCACATGCTGATGAGTTCCGGCAGTTCGGAGGAGATCAAAATGATCGCTATGCCATTCCGGGCCAGGTCAGCGATCATCGCGTGCACTTCTGCTTTCGTTTGAACATCAATGCCCTGAGTCGGTTCGTCGAAAATAATGATGCGCGGGCCGGCAGCCAGCCACTTGGAGAGCACAACTTTTTGTTGGTTACCACCGGACAGCGTACTGACTGGCTGTTCGAATGAACGGAACCGCAAGCGCATGCGATCCAAATGAGGCTTCACCAGGTTGAGTTCCTGCTTGCTTTGGATGATGCCGAGGCGCGTCGCTCGATCGATAACAGGCAGCGACGCATTGGCCAGAATGCCAAAATCCATGATCAAGCTTTGGCTTATCCGATCTTCCGACACATAAGCGATTCCTGCCTTCATTGCATCCGCCGGCGAATGAAATCTGACACTTCGTCCGTCGATGCTAACCGTGCCGCTGGCGGCTAGGTCGACGCCAAACAAAACGCGCGCGACTTCCGTGCGCCCACTTCCTATCAATCCACCGAAGCCAAGAATCTCGCCTGCTCTGACCGTAAATGAAACATCATTGAATTCGCTAGAATGTGTCAGTTTCTCAACCTTCAGGAGGGTCTTGCCGAGCTCCGAGCCGAGCGGAGGGTAGAGGTTAGAAAGAGCTCGCCCCACCATGAGCTGTACAGCTTGATCTTTGGGTAGATCTGTCACTGGCCTGACCGTCACTAATCGCCCGTCGCGGAGCACTGCAACACGGTCTGCCACCCGGTAAATTTCTTCCATGCGATGGCTGACAAACATCATGGCAACTCGTCGCGCTCGCAATTGACTAACAACACCAAAAAGCCTCTCGACCTCGCGTTCGGAAAGGGCCGCCGTGGGCTCGTCCATGATCAAGACACGAGCTTCAATCGCCAGCGCTTTAGCGATCTCGGCCAACTGTCGTTCGGAGGTATGCAGGCGGCCTAACAACGTGCTTGGATCGGCTGACAATCCAACAACTTCAAGCAATCGAGCGGCTTCCTCTCTCATTCTCGGATGGTCCAGAATTCCCCACCGGTTTTTAAGCAATCGGCCGATGAAAATGTTTTCGGCTATCGAAAGATCATCGAACAGCCCTGGATGCTGATGCATTACCGCGATACCCTGCCGCTGCGCTTCGACGGGGGACGACAGTTGCAAACGCCTGCCTTCCAAAAAAATCTGACCACGATCGGGTCGGTATACGCCTGCGAATAATTTAACGCAGGTGCTTTTCCCGGCGCCGTTCTCACCGAGAAGCGCAAGTACTTCGCCTGATCTCAGGTCGATTGACACGTCGTCCAAGGCGAGCGTTCCCCCGAAAGATTTGCTTACGCTGCGGAGTTCAGCAATAACCGAGGGATGAGCAGTTCGAGACTCGCTGTTATACTCAAGATGATGTTCGAAACCGCTCATCCAGTGAGGGAAATCCTTAGAGCAGCGTTCCGCGTAACAACACGGTTGCAACAGAAAAATAGATGATGATGCCAGTAACGTCCACGAACGTTGAGACAAACGGCGCGCTCGACGTGGCTGGGTCCAGACCGCACTTGCGCAGGATCAGAGGCAACATAGCGCCGACCAGACTGCCCCAGACCACTACCCCCAAAAGAGCGCAACCGATTGTCAAACCAATCGCAAACCAATGCACCGTGAGGTCTTCGCCTAACAAGGTGCCGGCTTCGACGCGAAGCAATCCGCAAAGGCCAAGAATACCGCCGAGCGCAAGCCCTGTAGTTAGTTCGCGGCCTAAAACAATCCACCAATCTTTGAGACCAAGTTCGCCCAGTCCCAAAGCTCGGATAACCAATGTCGAACTCTGGGATCCGGCGTTTCCGCCGCTCGCGATAATCAGTGGAAGAAATATGGAAAGGACCACCGCCTTTTCGATCTGTGTTTCGTAGTGAACCATCGCGTTGGCCGTGAACATGCCTCCGAGGAAAAGCACAATCAGCCACGGTCCGCGTTTCCAAAGCATCCCTGAAATCGTGGTAGCCAGATAGGGAACGCCGAGCTCGGAACTGCCACCGATTTTCTGCACCGCTTCAGTAGCAAGTCGTTCCGATGCTTTTAGCACATCATCGGAGGTAACAATCCCTAACATTTTACTGCTGGAGCTGACTACTGGCAGCGCGTACAAATCGGTATCGCGGAAGGTTGACACCGCGTTCTCGATAGGATCGCCCGCAAAAAGCTGCAAATGGTCCTGAAGGATTAACGGGACGATCAGCTGTTCCGGATCGCCCATGATCAAGCTTCGGATGCGCAGACTGCCGGCTAACTCACCATTCCCTTTAACCGCGTATACGACATTGATCGTATCGCTATCCTGACCATGAGTCCGGATGTAGGCTATCGCTTCAGAAACGGTCATGCGCTCATCGAGGGAGATGTAGTCCGGCGTCATCAATCGGCCAACGCTTCCTTTCGGGTAGCCTAGCAACGTGCGAGCGATCTCTCTTTCGTCTGGTTCCAGCTGCTCAAGCAACTGCTTCTGGACGTTAGCGGGTAATTCGGCCAGAACCGCGGTACGATCGTCGGCCGACATTTCCTCGAGAATTCCTGCCACCTCTTTGCGCCCGAGGGCGTGTAAAAGACGGTGTTGATGGTGCAAATCAATATATTCAAAGACCAGCGCTGCTGTTCCCTTCGGCAGAGCGCGAAAAGCAATTGCTTCAGCTTCGTCGGGCAAATTTTCCAGTACAGCCGCCACTCGAGAGTGCGGCTGGGACTCGACCAAATCACGCAATTCATCGAAATTGCGTGCAGCGATGGCCTCGAGCAGGCGTTGACGGAACACCTGCGAGGAAATCGGCCCCGCAGCTTCTTCTGTCTTTTCCATGCGCACGACCCTATGCCGGTCCATTCTGGAGGGCAAGGCTCTGCTGCGGGAGGCCCTTGATACCCATCAAAGGTCTTTCAATACAACGTAGTGCTGCTCATTCTACTGCTCGCAACCGCCTTTCAAATTTTGAATCAGTCATTTTGGCGGGTCACATAATCGACTGATAACATTTATAGTATTATGTGGCTTTAATCGCAAATGTTCCGGGATAAAAACGAAACAGACAAACAGTTCGCGGCGGATCACATGCCGGATTTTTCCAAGATTAAACGCTGATACCGACCGAAGTTTCTTATTTAACTCTCTTGGTTATTTCAGGATGCAGGTTGGCATGCGAATTGGCGAGATCTTAGTGGCATTTCCTGTCGTGAAAGCCTTTTGTAACGACTATCAATTCAGGTTATCTGAGACTTGTTAGCAGGGGGCGCCAATCCGTCACCGGACTAGGTCAACATGAATGAACTTGCTGTTCGCGGACTTAAAGCTTTGGCTCGGAGTAGATATATTATATTGGCTTTTAGGGCTATAGATCGGGATATGCTTAGCAATCCAACATTTAGTCCATCTATCAGGCTGATGTTTACTCGTCGACAGCCGAGTTTCTATCAATCATTGCGATTGCAAAGTTTGCTGGCGTTTCGTCACTGCGCTGACATCACGCTGGCACCAGTCCATAATCTGGTGATCGCTTGGTGGTACTCTATTCGGGTATTCTTGTGCGGATCGGAACTGTCGGAAATCGAAGTATCTCTTAGTAGCTTTTAGTAGCTTTTGGTCCGACTAACGAAGCTAAAAACAACCAGTAAAATGTTATATGAGAACCGAGATCCTTCGTGCTTCGTGGCAGGTCGGTAGAAATAGTAGCAGCGGGGTCGCGCTTGAGCATGGTCAATGAATTATAAGATCAGCTAAAGCGTTCACATCTTAATATCGACTAACTCGAAGCAGCTCCAAACGTTCGGTACCAATCTCTCTCCTCGCCCACCCTCCTCGTTGCCCGCCGCATAGGTCTACAATTTGAGTTACCTAGATATTTTCCAAAACCCGCCCAAGAGCGGCAGGAGGCAAATCAAAGTAGTAGTCTTAATTACCTCTATTAATGCCGACCGGAAGGAATCCTTGCCTTCGCATCTTCCCAGGTGACGACGTTATGCGGATTTTACCGATATTCTTGGAAACGTCTATCGAGTTCGTTGAGCTGCTTCTCAGTGACTGGAATTGTATCAGGATTTGAAGCCAACTCGTCCCAGAGCTCGACGGCCAAAGCAAACTTGTCGGCGGCCGACAGCCGCCATCGATCCGCGGCGGAATTCCTTGCTGTCAAAAACCATAAACAAAGCCTTCGAATGTCCCGCGTAATGGCCCATGTAGTTCCAAATACTGTTCCACAAATCCACGAATCTTCATGCTCGCCCTGACGACCCGAGATAAAACCGCCGAAACCAAAATCTCGATGCTCATGCGAGACCGGAAGCAAAGGTACCTTACTGCTGATCTAGATACTTTCACAAGTTGAATGTGTTATGAATAACATTCTTTGGACCTTAATGTGATACTCAGTTTTGGAAAGCATTGACTGCTCCATGAAACCCCAGTTGGAAAAACCAGCCTTGCGACCTCTTCTGCTCGGAGCCTTTATCTGCGCTTGCCTGCTTACAATCGGTTATCTGACTATGGTCAATACTCCACAAGGACATAAGTTCGATGATGACGCTTTTGCGGGCCACGACGCTGTGAGCTGGAGGGTGATTAAACTAGACTCAGCGATTCTGAACCGTGTGACCAAGTCGGCGCTGCTCTTTGCGGCTATCATGATATTCTCCGTAGCGACACTCCGTCGCTGCGCGTTTGTAGGCCTGATCGCCGTTGCGGGATTCGCATTCGCGGTCATCGGCGCCGAGATCTTAAAGGCCGTGCTCCCTTGGCGTCCATTGGTTCCCGATGATGCACTGCTTTCAGCCGACCTTCAGGCAGAGTCCTATCCGAGCGGACACGCAACCATCGGCACCTCGTTTGCCTTGGGTGTACTTTTGGTGGCGCCATCTCGTTGGCGGCTCTGGTTTGCTGTTTGCGCTGGTTGTTTTAGCGCAACATTCGCGACAGCCGTGCTTTTTGCTGGTTGGCATCGTCCTTCGGATGCACTCGGTGCGTTAGCCTGGTCCGGAATTTGTATGAGTATTGCCGGAGCATTTGCAGTTCGGGTTCAAGGCAGCCCTGCGGCTTCGATTGCTCACTCAGGTCGAGCTGTTATAGCAACCCTTGCAGCAACGGTCCTGGTATTAGTCACTACATGGTTAACTGCAGCGGGCGCATCCCCAAGGTTTTATTTGGGTAACCTGCCATTCTTTGTTCTCACCGGACTTATTATCGTCGGAGCTTTTGGTCTTAATTTCTGGTACGCTTGGCAGTTAAAAGCTGTAGACTGGTCGCCAACCCCAACGAATCTCAAGGCTTGATCGCTCGATCGGCAGTTCAATTCCTGACCAGTCGCGTTCACGGACGGCATCTTAGATAATAACGGCTGATAGCACGGCAATCAGTCAGGGCAAAAATCCGGCTTTGGATTTATATGATGGAATGGACGCAAGGCAATACGCAAGCTGGGCGCTATGTAGCCAATCGTCTAGCCTCTTCCAGGCTTATCACGCCCAGGGCTGATTCCCGGACAGCCTTTTCGAAAAGCGTCGCTTCCCCTTGTTCCTTCATCAGGTGCTTAAGAAACTCCGGCTCCGGATTATCATTAAGCGATTTTAGAATCTTTTTATCGACGATAAGAGCTTCAAAAAGCGCCTTCCTGCCAGAAAACCCAGTCCCGTTGCAGTGCGAGCAGCCTCGTCCAACTTTGAAGTTTGGAGCGTCGGCCAGCCAAGTTGGATCGATTCTCATCTCTTTGAGTCTATCGCTACCAGGAATCGGCACATCTTCCGCACAATGCCGGCACACCATTTTCATCAAATCCTGCGAAAACGCTATCTTGAGCGTTGCCGCAAGAAGATAAGGCTGCACGCCGAG
>JAFAXJ010000206.1 GCA_019241095.1 Verrucomicrobiota bacterium
CGGCGGCGGATCGGCAATGGGAAGCCCGGAAGAACGGCGCCGGTTCATTGAGCAGGTTAGCAAGGCAAGCCGAATCGCTAAAAGTCTGCGTGAACTCGGCATTAGACCTTATGGAATAGTCCGAATCGATTCGGCCACGGATGTGGAAACGTGGGCTCGTGATCCGGAAGCTTCGAAGAAAATCGCGTCGACTTTTAATGAATGTTGCAAAATCGCGAAAGACAACGGGGAACGTCTAGCAGCCGAAGGGGAAATTTGTTGGGGTGGTATGCACAGTTGGAAGCGAATGCTCGAGCTGCTGGAGTTGGTTGATCAACCTGAGACACTCGGTTTTCAGGCAGATATGGCTCACACGTTACTTTATACGCTGGGCTATAACGCCCAAGAGGACGCGATCTTACCTCAAGGCTATGACTGGAAAGAGCAGGACACACTTCAGAATGCATTGAAAAGGATGACCAGCGCTCTACGCCCTTGGACCTTTGATTTCCATGTTGCGCAAAACGACGCGACGGTAAAGGGCAGCGGCTCTCATGACAAAACAGGAAGGCACTGTCTACCGGATGACCCGAATGGGAAACTGAGCATAGCACGCGACGCAGGTTATTGGCTTCGAAACGACAAGGGAGAGTTAACGAAGGCTTTTGAACATATCTGCTGGGATGGCTGTATGTTCCCTAATGAGACGATGCTGAAGCAGAAAACCTGGGACATTATTCTAGGAGCTATGGTGTCAGTCCGCGAAGCTCACGGTTGGCAATAGTACTAATTCGAGATCGCGACTAACAAGCTCGCAGACTTAGAGCATAGCGTTGCATTCACTATCGGAACTCGGTAACATGAAAAAACTTAACATTGGGCTGATTGGCTATGGCTTCATGGGACGTGCGCATTCCAATGCGTATCTATCAGTTGGCCGATTTTTTGATCTCAAATATCAGCCTGTTCTTAAGGCCGTTGCTGCTCGTAATCCAGAAAAGATAAAACAGTTCGCAGATAAATGGGAATTCCAGTCCTACCACGACGATTGGAGACAACTGGTCAACGATGCTGAAATTGATGTCGTCGATATCGCAAGCCCAAACGATACGCATGCCGAAATTGCGATTGCGGCAGCTCAGGCCGGGAAAATGATTCTATGTGAAAAACCTCTCGCGCGAAATCTGCAGGAGGCGCAACGGATGGTAGATGCCGCACAGAAGGCCGGGGTGCGAACGATGGTTTGGTATAATTACCGCAGAATTCCTGCTGTGGCGTTTGCGAGACAGCTCATCGCCTCCGGAAAACTTGGACGTATTTTTCACTATCGCGCAAAATTTCTTCAGGATTGGACAATGTCGCCTGATTTGCCGCAGGGGGGAGCAGCTCTCTGGCGATTGGATGCTGATGTTGCCGGAAGCGGCGTAACGGGTGATCTCTTAGCACACTGTATCGACACCGCGATCTGGCTGAACGGCGAAATGGATTCCGTTTCTGCGATGACAGAGATTTTCATTAAGGAAAGAAAACACAACCTGACCGGCAAAACCGAAAAGATCGGGATTGAAGATGCAAGCGCATTCCTGGCGCGTTTTAAAAACGGATCACTGGCAACGTTTGAAGCGACACGTTTTGCGCGCGGACACAAAGCCCTCTATACTCTAGAGGTGAACGGGCAAAACGGTTCACTCGCTTGGGATCTGCATGATCTGCATCGGCTGCAATGGTTCGATCATAGAGACGAGGGCGTCCTTCGCGGCTGGCGATCTGTTCATGTGACCGATGGAGACCATCCGTACATGGCAAATTGGTGGGTGCCCGGCCTGGCGATTGGATACGAACATTCGTTTATCCATCAAGTTGCAGATTTCGTGAACTCGATCGACGAAAAGGCGCCTGCAGAACCGACCTTCGAGTCTGCGATGCAGACCGAAAAAGTTGTTCATGCAGTCTTAGAATCGGCGCAATCAGGTAAATGGGAGAAAGCTAGTTAACATTAGGTGCGCCGATATACTGCTGAATTAGAATACTTCAGCAGTAGCGCAGCGATGAGACTTATCAATGCCGCGCAGGACATCCAGAGTCCGGGCATAGCTCGATTGCCGGTAATATGGATCAGGTAGGTGCAGATTAACGGAGTGAATCCTCCTAAAAGTGCTGTGGAGAGACTGTAAGCCAATGAGAAGCCGGCTGTGCGGACTTCGGCGGGCATAATTTCCGTTAAGGCCACAACCATAGCCCCGTTGTAGCTGCCAAAAATGAAAGAAAACCAAAGTAAAACTGATAAAAGTCGCGGAAAAGAAGGCTGAGCTAACAGCCACAACATTGCTGGATATGCAGTCAGCAAACCCAAAACTGTGAAGCCGATGAGAATGGGCAGCCTCCCTACTCGATCTGAGACCGATCCCATGATGGGGAGCCACAAAAAATTCGAAAAACCGACGCACAGAGTGATCACCAAGGCACTCAGCGAGCTAAGATGTAACTCGTGAGTTCCAAAGGTGGGCGTATAGGCTGTGATTAGATAAAACGTCACCGTAGTCATTGTTACAAGCATCACACCGATCAGCACAATGGCCCAGTTCTGTACCAGGCTGCGCAGGATCTCTTTAGTCGTAGGGTGGCGCGTTTTCGCTTTGAAAACTTCCGTTTCAGGCAACGATTTACGTAGAACAAACAGAACCGGAATGATCAAACAGCCGATCAGAAATGGAATTCGCCAACCCCATATATCCATCTGGTGCGAGCTGAGAGAATAGGTCAGTATGACTCCGATTAAGGCGGTTACTATCACAGCGACTTGCTGGCTAGCAGACTGCCAACTAACATAGAACCCCTTTTGACCAGGAGTAGCAATTTCGGACAAATAAACCGACACACCGCCGAGCTCGACTCCCGCAGAAAAGCCTTGCAAAAGCCGGCTGAAAAGAATCAGCAACGGTGCGATTAAACCTAAGGTCACATATCCTGGCAGGCATGCAATGGTGAATGTGCCGATCGACATGAGGGCCAGCGTAAGGAGAAGACCTTTTCTTCTTCCATACCGGTCAACGTAAGCTCCTAGAACAATCGCACCGAGAGGTCGCATCAGGAAACCTGCGCCAAAGGACATGAGCGACAACATAAGCGAGGCGTACGGACTACTGCCGGGAAAGAAAGTCCTCCCGATTGCGGCAGCATAATACCCGAAGACAATGAAATCATACATCTCAAGAAAATTGCCACTGGCGACTTGAACAACATTCTTGAGTTTTGCTATCCGCTCTGGCGGTTGTGGCCTACTGAGAGTTTTCATTCGGGGGGAAAGCTGGCTATACATTTAACTGGTTACTAAGTACATGAAAACCGCCCAAACCTTCCCTTGGGATTAGTTAGCGCACCTTTGAAAAAATATCGTTAGCTTACCTGGTAAATTATTAATCGTGTCCTTGGCGGGTGGCGCCTTGCCCACAAGGCAATCAGTTCCAAATTTTCTTATACAAAAGCTCAATCTCGGATGCGTCCGGAACTCTGGGATTATTCTGAGGCGATCCCGAGGCCAAGGCCTGCTGCGCCATTACGGGGATGCTGCCGGTCCAGGCGCTTTCATCGATACCATACGATTTCGGAGTTGGCACGCATAGTGTCCGATTGAGCTCGTGAAGCCCTCTGACCAAAGCTTCAGCCGCGGTGTAGTCAGGAGTGTCCTTCGGAACAATGCCAATTATCCTTGCACATTCCGCGTATCGCGCCGGAGCAGCCTTCACTGAGTATTGCGTTACTGCAGGAAGCAGCATGGCATTTGACATTCCATGTGGCACATGGAACCAAGCTCCAATTGGTCTGCTCATACCATGCACAAGTGCCACGCTGGAGTTGGAAAATGCGATACCTGCCTGAGTAGCGGCAAGCATCATTGCTTCTCGAGCTGGGCGATCGTCGGGATGAGAACAGACCACAGAAAGATTATTCCAAATTGCCTTCATCGCCGCTAAGGCAAAGGTGTCTGAAAACGGATTAGCTCGACGGCTGACGAAGGCTTCAAGTGCGTGTGTGAATGAATCGATACCGGTATCGGCGGTGAGCCGCATTGGTTTGGTTAAGGTGAGCTCAAAGTCTACTAAGGCAGCCAGTGGGAGATAGGCCAGACCGATGCAGAGCATTTTCTCTCCGGTCTCCTCATCGGTAATGATCGTGAAACGAGTCGCCTCGGATCCGGTGCCGGCGGTGGTTGGTATGGCAATGGTCGGCAGACCCATCTTATCCAGCTGGTATGGTGCTTTGTAGTCTCGCATTTGTCCTCCATGAACCGCTAAGGCTGCTATCGCCTTTGCCGTATCGATGGAGCTGCCCCCGCCTAGACCAATCACACAGTCGTGTGTTCCCGCTTTCAGAAAATTCAATCCGGCTATAACTGAAGCTACCGTAGGATCCGGAACCGTTTCAGAGAAAATCCTTCTTCCATCAAATCCGGCCAACTGTAATCGATCAGCCAAGCCTTGCTTCATCAAAAAGGGATCCGTAACAATCAGTGGACTTCTCAATCCACACAGTTCAAGCACTCTGCCTGTTTCTCTAACGGCGCCGCCTCCGATTCTCAGGATTCGTGGCAGAGCCAAGGCTGCGGGCATAGTTGCATAATACTTAAGAACGTGAGTAAGACCAGGAGCTATTAGGCCGACGCATTTAACAAACACTGAAACTACTTTAAAGCTGGTTTGAGCGGCGAAGCTGCGCGACTGCCTAGCCTGTAGGAGCTAAGCGAAGCGCAGCGCGAGGTCCCGAACATACCTTCTCAGGAACTGAATTCGTAGCCACATTGCAGGGGGCCAGTTGGAAGCCGAGTTCTTATGCGTGTTAACTGAATTTGTTCAGTACGCGTTCCTTATATCTTTGTTTATAGATAGCTCGAGTTTACTTTGCGAAAAATCTCCTCAACAAGATACCCAAGGGGCCTTTTACAGGAAACGCATCCAAGATGATCAATCCATCGTTGCTTGCAGCCAAAAAGAATATGCAGCGTTCTGAAAACTAGCTAACAAACGAAAGAACCATGCGCAAGCTTTCG
>JAFAXJ010000268.1 GCA_019241095.1 Verrucomicrobiota bacterium
GAGATTGGAGAAAACGGAAGATTGTCTCCAGCGGGCATTGCGGCGAATCCGGTTGCCTGGATGGGGATGGCAGTTGAGCGATCGGTGGGTTGGAAGCATAGAGCTTAGGCTGATCCACTTTGTGAATAGCCTGAAGTACGCTGAGAGAACCTGGGACTGAAAAGACCAGACCAGCGAATTCCGCTAACCGAGCTGAAGAGAGCTGAATCAATGAAAAGCAGACATTCATAATCAGTGTTTAGTTATCATCGATATATTATCGATGGTAATACAATGTGCAAGCTTTTTCCTGATCTTAATTTTTTTTAAACCTTTTTCTTGAATGTGCGTAGGTGCGGCTCTGCACGTTCAAAAAAACTCAATCCAAATCAGTCTCGAATGTGTCCGTCAAAAAACCTTAATCCGTCGAAACCGCGGCTCCATACATTTCGTGATAAAGGCGTTCGATCACAGTTTCCGGATCTTCATTCAGCATTGCTTCTTTGATCTGGCTGACATACATCCCGAATGCGAACGGGCTGACAGCTTTTACCGGCCTCAGATCCCATTCATAATCTCCCACCTGATCCATAAACTCAAAGGCTCGGGTTGAATCCAGAAATGTGTACTCCGCTTGTTTGTAAGCCTCTTCCAGGAGCGGATGATCCGGTTCATGCTGTTGAAGAACGCGGAATAAAATTTCAGCGCTCCAATGAACTTGCTTGAGGCGGCGTTCACCTTCAGGACGATTTCGTGGAACCATGAGACCAGTCTGTGCGACGCCCCGAAACTGCCAACGAACAAGCTCAGAGTCTTTCAGGCATTCAGTTAAATCTTCCTGAGCATTTCGCAGTTCAAACAGCTCGTGAAACTGCTCGAGAGTCAACCTTTGGAATGGTCGCAAAGCGAGTAGAAATCCGTAGTCGTCCAAGGTGGCCATGGCGTTACCACCGATCATCTTTTTGATGCGAAAAGACAGTATTCTAGACAGCGCGTCATTCGCGCTGCGCCCTATCAAAGAATGAAAAAAATAGTTCAAAAGACCGTTCCGATCTTCGTAAAGCTCAATCAGGAACAAACCTGAGACGGGCACTCGCGAAAACTTACGTTGGGCTTTGAAGTGATTGATTATCGCTAGGGCATTTGCCATGCTGATCTCACGAGTTTCTACAAGCCAATCAGCCAGATCAGGATCTGATTGATTAAGTTTATGATTGATATCGGAGCGTAATAGAACAACCTCGCGAGCTATCCCCGAAGTCAAAGGCATTTTATTGGCGTTCCAGGAAGGGATGATTGGCCCTTCGCTCGTATCGATCCGAACTTTTGCAGTAGAAATATTTGATTCAAGCAGCTTAACGATTCTGCCTCCGAGGACAAAACGATCGCCCGGATTGAGGTTCTTCATAAAACCTTGTTCTACTTGGCCCAAACGTTTGCGACCAACAAACACGGTCACCATGCCTTCAGCGGGAATGGTGCCCAGGTTAAGCAAATAATCCCGCTCAATCCTGCGGGAAGGAACAAAGACTAGCTCTCCATGAACCACAATCTTTCCGAAAATGCCCGCGTACTGAGGTCCAAGAGTTCTGCCACCTCCTTCCAAGTAGACTAACAAGCGATCCAATTCGGGCGATGATAAATCTCGACACGGCCAAGAGCCGCGAAGCGTTGCAAGAATCTGCTTTTTCGTAATTGGACCGGGAACAGCCATTCCGACAATGTGCTGGGCTATTACGTCATTGCATTTGCCCGGAAGGCGCACGGGATCGAGTTTACGTTCTCTGGCCAAGCTTGCCGTGACGGTGCATTCAACCAAGTCATTGATGTTTGTTGCGAGAAGGACACCGTAGCTGGTCTGATGAATCGAATGCCCGGAACGGCCAATTCGCTGCAACGCACGAGAGATGCCTTTCGGTGCTGAAACCATAATAACCAGGTCAATTGCGCCGATATCAATACCCATTTCCAAGCTAGTCGAACAGACTACTGCCCGCAGTTCGCCAGCTTTCAGGCGATCCTCCACTTGCAGTCGGACGCTACGATCGAGTGATGAGTGATGTGTCTCGATTTGTGACGCAAGTTCAGGTAAAGCTTGTTTTAAGCGTATTCCTACCGTTTCGGCTCCTGAACGAGTATTGCAGAAAATTAATGCAGAACGGCAATTTGATACCAAGCGCGCCACTTCTTCTATCAGCCGCGTACCTGTATAGCCGGCGGGCGGATACGGTTGTTTTCGCAATGGCGAAAACAGCTCTACAATCTGTTTCTTCTCGAGTTGCGCTTCAGCAAGGTAACAATCCCGCCCCGGCCCAACAAGGTATCGTGCGACAGCTTCCAGCGGGGCAACGGTCGCAGAAAGTCCAATCCGGCAAAGAGGCCGTGATACTAACGATTCCAGTCGTTCCACTGAAAGCATCAAGTCCACGCCGCGTTTGGTCTCTGCTATGGAGTGCACCTCGTCAACGATGACGAAACGGCATGCCTGCAAGATCTGGATGTAGTCTTTCTGGCAAAGAATGATTGCCAAACTTTCGGGGGTAATCAGCAGTATATCCGGAGGCGCCCGCTTGACTTTCTGGCGATCCTTTTGCGGCGTGTCTCCGGTCCGCATGGCCACACGAAAGGGCAAGCCCATTTCGCGCAACGGCTCGTGAAGATTTTTTTGGATATCGTAAGCAAGCGCGCGCAGCGGTGAGATGTAAACTGCTCTAATACCTTCTATCTCAGGTTCGCGCAGCAAAAAATTGAAGACGCCTAAGAACGCCGCCAATGTTTTTCCACTGCCGGTTGGAGAACTCAACAAAACAGACTGCTGGCGCAAAATAGGGGGAATGCATAGCTGCTGAGCCGAAGTGAATTGGTTGAATTTAGCGCGAAACCAAGCAACGATTTTCGGATGCAATCTATCGGTTAAGCGTTCATCGGCTTCTGCTATCGGAAAAGGCATCGAAATTATTGCGCCAGGAGATCCAGTAACTGACGCAACGCGGCCGGATTCGCGACTCGGAATTTGGCAGAAGAAGAACCTGAGCCGACTTTGATACTCCAAAGTTTCGGGATGCTAAGCTGGAACATGGTTTCATCTGTTTGGTCATCGCCGGCGCACAGGGCAAAATCATAGCTTTTCATTCCAGCAAGAATCTTTGCTACAGCGGCTCCTTTACTGACCTGCGCCGCGCAAACCTCCACAATTTTCTTACCGCGACGCACCCGGATCAGATCGTTCGCCGTAAGAGCGGCAAGCTCCTCGGCCAATCGATAGGCTTTCCATTCGCCGAAGTCTTCGTTGGCAGTTCGAAAGTGCCATACCACTGAAGATCGTTTCTCTTCGATAAACGTGCCTGGGGTTGCTTCCTGATATAATCGTAAGATGCGCAGTATATCCTGTTTCCAAGCGTACTCTAGACCCTCATCTAGGTCTTCCCACTGACCTGCTTTAGCAGGCCGCCATCGTGCGCCATGTTCGGCGACTAACCCAAACGGATATCCTCCCACCCATTGCTCGAGGTCTTCCATCGATCGGCCGCTAACAACGGTAACTTCGCATTGCTCCTGTCGACTTAGTCGTTTGAAAAATGCTGTAAGCTCAGGAGTCGGAGAAGCCAGTTTAGGCTCACGTTCTATCTCGCGAAGCGTACCATCATAGTCTAAGAAAATAGCAGCGTGCTTTTTTTGAGAATAAACCTCTAGTAGGCGCTCCCGGATTTCCCCTAAAGCATTTTGAGGCGACGCTACGGCAAACTGAGAACCAGACTGGAGATCTTCCACGAACGAGCGGGCCCAATGCCGGGCGTCATATTTCATAACTCGTTCTCGCATCTCGCGATTCCGCGCTGATCGCTCCTGCTGCGTCATGGCGAGCGCTGACTTCAGGGTTTCGGCAAGGCTTGCCGAATCGTATGGGTTAACAAGAAGTGCCTGCCAGAGTTCTTCGGCCGCGCCTGCGAATTCACTTAGAACTAACATCCCTTCATTTTCTCTTTGGCAGGCTATGAATTCTTTGGCTACCAAATTCATGCCGTCAATCAATGGGGTGACAAGCCCAATATCCGCAATGGCGTACATGGCACACAGATCGGTAAAGTCCACTGAGCCGTGAATGAAGTGAATTGGATTGTTCCGCAGCGTTGAATATTTGCCATTCAGGCGCCCAACGCGCGCTTCAACTTCCTCCGTCAGCACCCGGTATTCCTCGACGCCTTCACGGGAAGGCACGCTAACAAAAACAAAACGCAAATCATCAGTGCTTTGAAGGCGGGACAAGAAATAATCTACAGCGTCCAAACGGTGCAAAATACCTTTTGTATAGTCCATGCGTTCGACCGACAAGATGATGCGTTTATTATCGTGAACCGCTCGCAATTCCTGAACACGGTTTTTGAACTCTGACGAATCGAGGGTCGCTTCAAATTTCGGAGCGTTGATCCCGATAGGATATACGCCGAGTGCAGACGTATGCTCTTCATTACGTATCCGCGTCAGTTCAGGCTCAAGACCTAGGGTTCGCTGTGTAACATTCGCGAACTGCCGTAGATAGTTTACGGTGTGAAATCCGATCTGATCAGCGCCTAACATGCCGACGATCAGGTGTTTGGATTTAGGATTGCATCGGAATACCTCATAAACTGGAAATGGTGTGTGAAGAAAAAAACCGACTCGAAGCTCTGGCGCGGCGGACTTGATTAGACTAGGAACAAGCATGAGTTGGTAGTCATGAACCCATACTAAGTCTCCCTCCTTAGCGTGTTTTAAAACAGTGTCCGCAAAACGTTGATTGACGCTCAGATAGTTTTCCCACCACGAAGGTTCATACCTGAGATAATCAGCTAAATAATGCAGCACCGGCCAGATTGTGGAATTCGAAAACCCTTCATAATAAGCTGCAATCTCCGCTTCGCTGAGGAAGACCGGGATACAACCCAGCTCGTCCACTAGTTTTTTTTCGATATCCCGCTCATGAGCGGTATCCGAAATCGTTGAGCCGGGCCAACCAATCCACTTGGTTGAATACTGATCTTTGGGCAACCCCTCCAAAGCGGCGACCAGCCCCCCTGAAGAAGGAGTAATATCTTCGCCTTTTATCGTTATTGGAAGCCGATTAGAGACATTAATGATATTCATTTTTGTTGATCATTGGTAAAGCCCGTCAGATGCCGCGCCACGGAATAACAACTAACGTCCGAATACTGTTTCGGCAATGGGGCTGCCTTCGTGCCAGTTCAGAAAGACTTTAACCAGATGTCTGCATGCTGATCCAAAGCGCATCGAGACTTGAAACCGCGCCGTAGCACAACCAGCGCTCAGCTTGTTTGCGAAAGGTTTCTGCCAACATTTCAGGAGGAACAAAGTGCAAATACCTATCGATTCGAGCGCCTGCGCGGACCAAAAAACACCCGATGCAGAAAACAAAGAGGCCGTTCATTCCGTAGGGCCAGACTTAGGTTATCAACGGCTTGCTATTGTCAACGTTGCTTATTGCGGATTACCAGGAGCGAAAGACCGGCAATGGGTTTTGATCGATTGCGGCGTTATCGGCACTGCTGGACTGATTGTCCGGGCTGCCGAAAACCTATTCGGCCCCGATTCGCGGCCTTCTGCTATTCTACTGACGCACGGACATTTTGACCATGTAGGGGCGCTGAAAGAGCTTTGCCGCAAATGGGATTGTTCGGTTTACGCTCATAAGCTGGAAATTCCCTATCTGAACGGGCAACAATCATATCCTCCTCCGGACCCGAAAGTTGGTGGTGGATTAATGGCGGCGCTATCGCCTTTATATCCGCGTGGACCTATCGACGTGACGCAATGGCTGAAAGCTCTTCCTGATGATGGGATGGTCCCAGATATGCCTGAGTGGTCCTGGATACATACGCCGGGACATTCACCGGGTCATGTATCTTTCTGGCGAGAGTCGGATCGCTCTTTGATAGCTGGTGACGCTTTCATCACTACCGACCAGGAGTCTGCTTATGCGGTTGCTATCCAGCGCCTAGAAATGCACGGGCCGCCTCAATATTACACCCCGGACTGGAATAGTGCTCGGATCTCAGTTGAAAAGCTCGCTGCACTTGAACCAGAGTTGGCAATTACCGGACACGGCAAGGCCGTCGCCGGAAAGGAGCTCCGGCGAACTTTGCATTTATTAGTCGATAACTTTGAGGCTGTCGCTGTACCACAGCAAGGTCGTTAGATTGCCAAATCAGATTGAGCCCTGCATACTGTCCAGGTTTTAACCCAGATGCGTCAATCACAGGCAGAATCGCATCTGCCCAGCGATGTACGCAATTGGCTCAAATACCCGAGGGAATCGCCTTGCATTTTTACCTCCAGCGATTCCAGGAGTCGGTACTTCAGGCGGCGTTACATTCATTTTAGAAGATCGCGCGGGTAAGGACGTTAATTTTCTTGCGCAAAACACGAAGACCTTTATTCAGGAAGCTTTAAAGCGGCCTGAAATTCGTACTATCAATACAAGGTTGACGCCTGATGTGCCGCAGATTTTCGCTGACGTGAATCGAGACAAAGTTCTCAAGCAAGGCATGGATCTAAGTCAGGTTTACCAGACTATTCAGGCCTTCATGGGCGGATATTTCGTGAATTATTTCAATCGGTTCGGACGTCAATGGCAGGTCTATGTCGAAGCCGAAGGCAAATTCCGAACTGATCCTGATAATATCAATGCTTTTTACGTCCGGAACAATCAAGGGCAGCCTATTCCGCTTTCTTCAGTGGTGCAGATCCGACCCCACGAGGGACCTGAGTTCACAATGCGTTATAACCTATTCCGGTCCGCTCAGCTCAACGTAACCGGGAAGCCGGGATACAGTTCGGACCAGGTTTCAGCGGCACTCGAGGAGGTGTTCGCGAAAACGATGCCCAGAGAAATGGGTTTCGACTATCTTGGGATGTCTTATCAAGAACAACAGGCCAGAAAAGGCGTGTCTCCGGCTGTCATTTCGCATTCTCGTTGCTCTTTGTGTTTTTGATTCTTGCAACACAGTACGAGAGCCGGTCTCTGCCGTTCAGTGTTCTTTAGGCACACCCATCGCGGTACTGGGCGCATTTGTAGCGCTTGCGAGCCGACACCTTGAAAACAACGTTTATGCACAAATCGGGCTGGTAATGTTGATCGGGCTAGCTGCTAAAAATGCTATTCTCATCGTAGAGTTCGCACGGGCTGAGCACGCGAAGGGAGCACCAGTTTCGGAAGCGGCGTTGACAGCTGCTGGCCTGCGGCTAAGACCGATATTAATGACTGCGTTTGCATTTATTCTCGGCTGTATCCCTCTGTGGCTTGCGACCGGTTCGGGGGCGGCTGCCCGTCAGATATTAGGGACAGCCGTTATCGGCGGAATGCTAGCTGCTACTTTCCTCGCAATCTTTCTCATTCCTGTCCTTTTCTATATAGTAGAAAGGTTGTCCCTTCGTGGAAAAGCGGCAGCAGATCTGAAATCGGAATTAGCTGAATCGCATGCTGTAGAGCCTCTGGATGTCAAGTAGGCAGGGTCAGCTGATAGGTACGTTTTTCGTGCCCTCTGACTAACTCGGTCAGCTCTTCGGTAATTCTGATAAACTATTACGCATTATCGCAGTTGGCCGTAATATGCCTCTTCGCCGTGCTTACGCAGGTAATGCTTATCTAGCAGATGCTGAGATATCGATCCAGCTTCAGATTTCAGCTGAATCGTTTTGAGAGCTATCTCAGCTACAATTTCGAGTGCTAGCGCGTTTTCAACCGCATTTTGACCGCTTGCGCCCCAAGCAAATGGGCCATGCCCATGTACTAAAACCGCCCGCATCGCGAGTGGGTCTAAATCCTTGAAACGTTCGACTATCACATTGCCAGTCTGTAACTCATAGCCGCTATTTACTTCGTCTATGTTCATAGGACGAGTTACCGGTATCGAACCATAGAAATAGTCTGCGTGCGTTGTGCCGAAACAGGGGATAGGGATACCTGCCTGGGCAAACGCAACAGCGTTGCGCGAATGCGTATGCACAATTGCGCGAATGCCGGTAAAGGCTTGGAACAGGCGCAAATGCGTCGGGGTATCCGACGAAGGCCTCAGCTTGCCTTCCAATATAGTTCCGTTGAAATCAAGAACTACGATGTCATCAGCCTGCAGAACTGCGTAATCTACTCCACTTGGCTTAATGGCTAAAACGCGTTGGCCGCGATCACAGACGCTGACATTGCCGAACGTCAAGTCAATCAATTTGTATTCAGGTAACAAAAGGTTGGCCTGATAGCACTCAGACTTCAACTCGTGATAGTTCATCTGTACGATCCCTACCTGACAATCGCGCGCCCGGAATTGTTCCGTAATCCATTTCTAGGCTAAATGGCATAGATCTGAGGAATTTACCGGGATAGCTTGCGGCTGCAAACCCAGACTTAGCAGTTTCTTCTGCGTAGTCTGTTTTTCGCCCCCTGAAATCAAACCGACGCAAGCTTTGTATTCCACCCATTTTCTTGATTGCCGAAATTTTCGTTTTAGGCGTCATTAGAAGCCTTTCTCCCCACCCATGCCTAGACCAGTGACATTGTTTACGGGCCAATGGGCTGATCTTTCATTGAAAGATCTTGCCCCATTGGCGAAAAAAATGGGCTTTGATGGACTCGAACTCGCCTGTTGGGGCGACCATTTCGATGTCTACGCAGCCGCAGAAAACAAAAAATATTGTGAAGAGCGTTGGCGCATCTTATCGGATAACGGCCTGACCGCTTTCGCTATTTCGAACCACCTCGTGGGCCAAGCGGTCTGCGATAATATTGACTCACGTCATCAAGCGATCCTCTCACCTCAAATCTGGGGCGATGGTGAACCCGAAGGAGTCAGGCAACGAGCAGCAGAAGCTCTGAAAGTCACCGCTAAGGCGGCGCGCAACTTCCTGGATACTAAACCGAATCGAGACCTCGATTTTCCCGCGGTGGTGCCGGGCTTTACCGGTTCAAGTATCTGGCATGCCTGTTACGCTTTTCCGCCGACGAGTCAGGAATATCTGCAGAATGGATTTAACGATTTTGGCAGGCGATTTCTTCCAATCCTGGACGCTTTCGACGCACTTAACGTCAATTTCGCTCTGGAAGTTCATCCGACTGAGATCGCGTTCGACATCGCCTCAGCCCACCGTGCACTAGAGGCGGTGAATCATCACAAACGATTCGGATTCAATTACGATCCCTCGCACCTTGGATATCAGGGCGTCGATTACGTAAAATTTTTGCGCGAATTTAAGGATCGAATTTTTCACGCGCACATGAAAGATGTCTGGTGGGGTCACGGAAACGGTGACGCCGGCGTATTTGGGGGCCACACCGATTTTGGCGATCATAGAAGATATTGGGACTTTCGGTCAATTGGTCATGGCGATATTGACTTTGAAGAAATTGTGGTTGCGCTCAATGACATCGGTTATCGCGGACCGCTTTCTATTGAATGGGAAGATGTTCGTATGGATCGTGAGCATGGGGCTGCAGAATCTTGTCACAATGTGAAATCCTATGATTTCGCTCCTAGCGCGGCTGCTTTTGATGCTGCATTCGAGCGCAAATAGTTAGTTTATATGAATCGAAGATTAAAAATGGGAATGGTCGGAGGCGGACGAAATGCCTTCATCGGAGCTGTTCATCGAATGGCTGCCTGGTTGGACGGGAAAATTGACTTAGTGGCAGGGGCCTTTTCTTCTGATCCGGAAAAATCGAAATTGTCGGGTGCAGATTTCCATCTCGCTCCGGAAAGGGTGTACTCCGACTACCAGACAATGGCGACCTCAGAGGCGAAACTTCCGAAAGGAGAGCGGATAGATTTTGTCTCAATCGTCACCCCGAATCACGCGCATTTTCCGGTGGCCAAGGTCTTCCTGGAAGCCGGCTTTAACGTGGTCTGCGATAAGCCGATGACCTTCAACCTCGATGAAGCCATTCAGCTCCGCGACCTTGTCAGGAAAACCGGAAAGGTATTTGCCCTTACGCATAACTACACTGGATATCCTATGGTCAAAGAGGCTCGTGAAATGGTAAGGCGAGGCGACCTGGGAAGAATCCTTAAGGTCGTGGCGGAGTATCCTCAAGGTTGGCTGCTTGACGCGATTGATGCTGAAGGACAGAAACAGGCTTCTTGGCGCACAGATCCATCTAAAGCAGGTGCGTCGAGTTGTATCGGCGATATCGGCACGCATGCAGAAAACCTGGGCCGATACATTTCAGGTCTGGAAATCGACGAACTTTGCGCAGACTTCACCACCTTTGTCCAGGGTCGCCGGCTCGAAGACGATGGAAATTTACTCGTTCGTTACAAAGGGGGAGCGCGTGGAATCCTTTACGCCTCACAGGTCTCGGCAGGCGAAGAGAACGATATTAACGCACGGGTATACGGAACCAAGGCTTCTATTGAATGGCATCAGGAGCGACCTGACGATCTGATTGTAAAATATCCTGATGCGCCTCGCCGTATCTTCCGTCGCGGCAACGGATATGTCAGCGAGACTGCAAAACGATTTACCCGTCTGCCTTCTGGGCATCCAGAAGCTTTTATCGAAGCTTTTGCAAATATCTATGCTGAAGCTGCGCGCGCAATTGCGGCAGAGGTACAAGGAAAGCCGATTCCCGGCGACGTCGATTTCCCGACAGTAGACGACGGTGTGATGGGAATGGCATTCATAGCTACAGCGGTAAAGAGCGCAAACGAAGGGAGCGTGTGGACTAAGCTGGTAATATAGCTTGTCAGCTCTCTTCTGTCGATCTCTGTGCCGAACTGGACAAACGCATGTAAATCGGCTGACTTGAACGTAGGGTCATTGCGGGCTTTGGCTTGATGGATTGGCCAGGAATCAGTTCAAAGCGCCATTTTTGGATCAGGAAGGCAAGCACAAGAGACATCTCCATCCATGCAAAGCCTTCGCCGATACATTGCCTGGGACCGCCTCCAAAAGGAAAATAGCCAAACCTTGGAAGTGCGGCTAGAAACTGCGGTGTCCACCGTTCAGGGTCGAAGATATCTGGGTCACTATAAAGCCTTGAGGAACGCTGCGTTGTCCATTGCGAAAAGAACAAGATTGATCCAGCCGGAATCTTGACGCCGGCCAGCGAGTAATCCTGAACGGTGCGCCGGCCCATAATGTAGGCTGGCGGGTAAAGTCGTAAGGACTCGCGAATGACTTTCTCGAGGTATACCAGTCGGCCCAGCTGCGTAACGGTCGGCCTTTGCCCTTCCAAAACTGTCTCGAGCTCGACATGCAACCTGGTTTGAATCTCGGGGTGTTTAGCAAGGAGAAACAATGTCCAACAAAGCCCATTGGCGGTGGTTTCATGTCCAGCTAAGAATAACGTCATCGCTTCATCGCGAAGTTGCTGATCCGACATTCGCGCGCCCGATTCATTATCCTGAGCTGAAAACAAAAGGGAAAAAAGATCTTCGCCCTGAACAGCTGAGTTTCGCCGATCATTAATCATCTCAGCAAGCATCTGATTCAGCTTCTCGCGAGCCTGAATTGCTGCCTT
>JAFAXJ010000595.1 GCA_019241095.1 Verrucomicrobiota bacterium
GCGTCCGACGCTTTTGCGAATTGTCGTGAGATTGGTCAACGTCCCGCCAAGCCACCGTTGATTGACGTAAAATTGTCCACAAGCAACTGCTGCCTCCTTGACTGCCTCCTGCGCTTGCTTTTTGCACCCGATGAAGAGAACCTTTCCACGCTGTTTTGCAACCCCGGCCAGAAAATCAGTAGCCGCCTGCAATTGTTTAACGGTTTCTGATAGGTTGATAATGTAAATGGAATTGCGTTGCTCGAAAATGAATGGTTTCATTTTCGGGTTCCATCTTTTGGTTTGATGCCCAAAGTGAACTCCTGCTTCCAGAAGTTCCGTCATTAATTCCATCGAAGACATATCAGTTTAGTCGCAGCGTCAAATTCCCGGCTGAAGTCGGAGACTATGCTGTAGGGCAACAACTCGTGCAAGGGGAAATATGCAGGGCGCTTTGGGTCGTCCTGGAGGAACGCCCGCCGATCCGGGAGAGCAGGCTCTGCCGCGCTAGGCTCCTTCGGCTCGTGTTTCTACATAGCGTGCAAAAAGCCAAAGCACATCGGAAAGCCGATTCAAATACTTGATCGTCTCAGGATTAACGTAACCCCCGCCCTCTCGTAACGCGATCACTCGGCGTTCAGCGCGACGACAGATAGTTCGAGCTATGTCCAAAGCTGCAGATGGCAGATTGTACCCAGGGGTTGCCCATCGTTTGAAACTGATCTGGTGGGTGCCCTCAAGATCTATCACTACTTCGCTCAGCCAACCTACCTGCTCGACGGCTACAGACCCATAACGATCCTTTTGGAACCGTTCCCGATCTGAATCGTCCACGGCCAACTCACCCATCAATGTAACCAAATGTTTCTGGACCGTAAGAATGACTTCTTGAACAAGAGGTTCGTAACTGGTTGCTCTGACAAGCCCGAGAGCTGAATTTAGTTCGTCGACGGTTCCGTAAGCCTCAACTCGGACATCTGTTTTCAGAACACGCCGCCCGTACATCAACGCAGTCGAGCCTGAATCGCCAGTCTTTGTAGAAATAGACATTAGATTAAGGCAACGCTTTAAGCAATCTGAGCCATTGCCACGACGAGAGGTCGCGCTAAATTCACGACCCCTCAAGGCATTCGGTTAACCAACCGCAGGTTCAACTTCCGGAATGACTTCCAATGAGGGCTCGCCACTTTCTACAATGCGGATGCTGCGATGCCCCATGAAGCCTGTCCCTGCCGGAATCAGATGGCCCATGATCACGTTCTCCTTAAACCCACGCAGATAATCAATTTTACCAAGCGTCGCCGCTTCGGTCAGAACGCGAGTGGTATCCTGAAATGAAGCTGCCGAAATAAAACTATCGGTTTCCAAAGAGGCTTTCGTAATGCCCAAAAGCACCGGAACGGCTTCCGCTGGTTTCCCGCCTTGCTCCGCGACTTTGCGATTCTCCTTTTCAAACTCAATTCGATCAACCTGATCGCCCCAGAGCAATGAGGTATCGCCAGGCTCAGTGACCTTTACCTTGCGAAGCATCTGACGAACGATGATCTCGATGTGCTTATCGTTGATCTCAACACCCTGTAGGCGATAGACTTCCTGAACCTCGTTGACAAGATGTTCCTGCAAGTCCTGCGGCCCGCAAACTTCAAGAATTTCGTGTGGAACAATCGGACCCTCAGTAAGCTGAGAACCTTTTCGGACGAAATCACCTTTGAACACAATAATGTGTTTATTTAGCGGGATCAGATGTTCCTCTTCCTGCGCAGTCGTCGGATCACGTAAGATCAGTCTTCGTTTTCCGCGCACTGTGCCTCCGAATTCGACTACCCCATCGATTTTGGCTATCTCTGCCGCGTCTTTAGGCCGGCGTGCCTCAAACAACTCAGCTACACGCGGTAAACCGCCTGTGATATCCTTGGTTTTGGCGATCTTACGCGGCGTTTTCGCGAGCAAAGTTCCAGCCTGAACTTTCTTGTTTTCCTGAACAACGACGTGAGCGCCGGCGGGAATCGAGTAGCTGGCGACAACCTCTTTCGCGTCGTTAAGAATCACAACCTGCGGATGCAGGTCCTCTTTGTGTTCAATTACCACCGTTCCCAGAACGCCTGTCGCTTCGTCGATTTCCCGCTTTACTGTCACTCCCGGAATCATGTCTCTGAATTCCACTTTGCCGGTGCGCTCGGTCAAAATCGGTACGTTATAAGGATCCCACTGAACGAACGTGTCGCCTTTCCTCACATCCCCACCGTCGGCAATTGAAATGACGGAACCGATCACCACGTTGTAGCGCTCAAGTTCGCGACCATCCTTCGCATGAACGGAAACCGAACCATTCTTGTTCAGAACGATGAAGTTGCCGTCAATGGATTGTACCACACGCAGGTCGTTCAAACGCACACTGCCGTCGTTCTTCGCCTTGATAATCGGTTGCTTAAATAACTGGGTTGCCGTGCCGCCTATGTGGAATGTACGCATTGTTAACTGTGTGCCAGGCTCCCCGATACTTTGAGCGGCTATAATGCCTACTGCCTCGCCAAGCTTAACCATTCGCCCGGTTGCAAGATTTCGACCGTAACACTGCGCACAAATTCCGCGCTTTGACTCGCAGGTAAGTACAGAACGAATTTTCAACTGCTCGACCCCGATGCCCATCAACGCACTAGCGTGCGGTTCTTCAATCAACTGGTTCGCTCGAATGATTATTTCTTTGGTTACAGGGTTAGCGATCGTTTCGCAGCTAACCCGCCCGACGATCCGGGTTCCAAGATCCACAACCTCGTCATCCCCTTCATAGATCGGACGTACCACGATGCCATTAGCCGTACCGCAATCGGTTTCGACTACGATGACGTCCTGCGCGGCATCAACCAGTTTGCGGGTCAAATAACCTGAATCGGCCGTCTTGAGAGCTGTATCCGCCAGACCTTTCCGCGCGCCATGCGTGGAAATAAAGTATTCAAGCACAGAAAGACCTTCCCTGAAATTGGACGTGATTGGCCGCTCGATAATTTCACCGGACGGTTTGGCCATCAATCCCCGCATACCTGCAAGCTGCTTAACTTGCTGCCGATTGCCACGAGCCCCGGAATCCTGCATCAAAAAAACGGGATTCAGTTCTCGCCGGCCTTCATTATGCTCAAGCGTTCTGAACATCACGTTCGAGATTTCCTCACCGGCATGAGTCCAGATATCGATAATTTTGTTGTATCGCTCACCGTCGGTGATAATGCCGCTTCGATACTGCTTCTCGACTAACGCGATCTGTTTGTAAGCCTTGTCCAGTTCGAGCCTCTTCTCATCGGGGATAATCATATCAGTGATCCCGATCGAGACTCCGGCACGTGTCGCCCAGCTGAATCCCAACTCTTTCAGACGATCAAGAGTTTCGACCGTTTTCTGTTGAGCCGAGACCTGATAGGTCCGCCAGATAATGTCGCTCAGCTGCTTCTTGCCAGCTACCTTGTTATAAAAACCTAATTCCTCAGGCCATATTCCGTTGAAAATCACTCTGCCAGCCGTGGTCTCTAGAATTCTGAGCTCGGAGTTGCCGTAAATGGTCTTCTTCCCATAATTCGGGTTCTTTAAACGGATTTTCTCGTGAATCTTTATCGCGCCGTCAGCAAGGGCGAATTCTATCTCCTGCAATTCAGAAAAGAGCCGCAGTCGTTCTCCAGCCTGAGCCGTTTTCCGAGGATTCTGGGTCAGGTAATAGCACCCTAATACAATGTCCTGAGAAGGTGTCGTAATGGGCTTCCCGCTTGATGGAGAAAAGATGTTATTGGGCGCGAGCATCAGCAGGCGAGCCTCCATTTGCGCCTCAACAGAAAGTGGCACATGAACAGCCATCTGGTCGCCATCGAAATCAGCATTATAAGCGGTGCAAACGAGCGGATGAATGCGGATTGCTTCGCCCTCAATCAGAAGTGGTTCAAAAGCTTGTATCGATAGCCTGTGAAGCGTCGGAGCGCGGTTCAGCAGGACTGGATGTCCCTTGGTCACCTCTTCCAAAATGTCCCATACCTCGGGAGTCTGCCGTTCGATCATCTTCTTAGCGCTTCGAACAGTGTGGACGTAGCCCAGCTCTTTCAGACGCCGAATGATAAACGGCTCGAACAATACCAACGCCATTTTTTTGGGCAGTCCGCATTGGTGCAGCTTAAGTTCAGGACCAATAACAATCACAGAACGGCCGGAGTAGTCGACCCGCTTACCTAGGAGGTTTTGACGGAAACGGCCACCTTTTCCTTTGAGCATATCGCTCAAAGATTTCAATGGACGGTTCCCCGCGCCAGTGACTGCGCGTCCATGGCGGCCATTGTCAAACAGCGCGTCTACTGCCTCCTGAAGCATTCGTTTTTCATTACGAATAATCACATCGGGCGTTTTGAGCTGTAACAAATTTTTAAGCCGGTTATTTCGGTTAATCACCCGCCTGTAAAGATCATTTAAATCGGATGTGGCAAATCGACCGCCTTCCAGAGGAACCAAAGGCCGTAAATCCGGGGGAATAACTGGCAGCACATCAAGGATCATCCACTCGGGCCGAGAATAACAGTACATGAAGCCCTGAATGAGTTTCAGCCGCTTGGCCAGCTTCTTGCGGATCTGTTTACTCTTGGTGTTGTTCATTGACTCTTCCAATTCAACGTTCAACGATTGGAGATCGATTTGAGACAGCAGCATCTTGATTGCTTCGGCCCCCATTCCCGCCAAAAACGTATCGCCGTACTGTTCCTGCGCTTCTCGGTACTCCTGCTCATTCAAGAGCTGCGTCTTCTGTAATGGCGTCTGACCCGGATCAATGACAATGTAATCTTCGTAATAAATAACGCGTTCAAGCTGGCGAGAACTCATATCGAGCATCAGCCCGATTCGGGACGGCATACACTTGTAAAACCAGATGTGAGAAACTGGTACCGCCAACTCGATATGCCCCATTCGCTCGCGTCGCACTCGAGAGAGTGTGACCTCAACCCCGCACCGATCGCAAATTACCCCCTTATGCTTGATTCTTTTGTACTTACCGCAAGAGC
>JAFAXJ010000270.1 GCA_019241095.1 Verrucomicrobiota bacterium
TTTTTGGCGTCCTAGCCATTCATAAACAATCCAGAGCGAAAACACCGCCCCTAGGGAGACGAAAAGGTAAATAAACACCATCGCCGATAGCTCAACCCTGATCATGCTGACTAGACCCCCATCGAACGGTGACTACACCCCACGAAGCTCCAGAAGCAGGCCTGAAGCGTAGGTTTCTGACGAATTTCTCGGCTTGTTGGTCAAGTTCACTTGATCCCGCACTTTGGCGTACGAATACAAAGTCCACGCTGCCGCTTGGGCCCACCCCTATAAACAGACTTGTGGCCGGGGATAATGCTCTTGACGGTGGCAGAGCTTGAACCTTTTCTGGCGCTCGGTCCTGTAGGGTCGACCCGATCGATAACTGTGTTTCGAACCTTTGAGGCTTCGCCGAATCGTGAGTCGCAGGCCTTAATGGCAGGAGATCATCAGGGGCTATCACTAAAGGCGGACCGGTCTTTTTCGCCGCTGGAGGGCTCATTGGCATCAGTTCCGGAGCAAGATTATTGAAAATTGGGTGGTAAGGCGGCATTACTTTCGCGATGAGATCAGAGCCAAGCTCGGGAGCGCTCGCTGTTGCTGGATTGTTTGATTCTGCCCACTCCTGGATTTCTCTATCCTGAGATCTTTTCGGATCTAGTACTGTCACCTCAGCAGAACGCGGTAAGATAGCGGTTGTTGTCGGATAGACGACTTGAAATAGATAAAAGCAAACCATATGCCCCAAAAAAGACATTCCCAAAAGAAACGGTAACCGCTGGCCCAGGTTTTCTTTCCCCCAGTCAAAGACGAAGGGCGTGTCAGCAGCTTCCGGCCTCATGAACTCTTTGGAGACGTTGCGAGCACCACCGGATAGCCTTTCTCCAGAAAAAAATTCATGATCTCCACCACTGTGCCATGAGGAGTCGTTCGGTCCGCTTGGATAATGATCGACCGGTCTGAAGGGTGAAGGGTATCTAAACGGCGCCCGAGATTCTCTAAAGTTACCTGCTGATCTTCATAATAGATTAGAGGAAACGGTGCGCCACTAACACTGACAATCAGCGGATTCTTCTGCTGACCAAGTGTAAATTTAGAGAAAGGAAGGTTAACACTGATACCGGGATGAACGAGAAATGTAGAACTTGCAAATAACAACAGTAAAAGAACAAACATGAGGTCGATGAACGGAACTATGACGATCAAGTATGGGTTCAGCTTTAAGGATCGGCTTAGTTTCATGATTTGTCAGTTGCCATCTGGGCATTTGGTTTAAACTCAATAATGGACCGGTTGGCTTCTTCGTCCTCCAACAGATTGATAGTTTCTATGCCTGCCCGTTCCATTTCGTGCAGCAGACTGTTCAGCCGAGCGGATAGAAAGCAGTAAGCGAGAACAGTAGGAATAGTGATTGCCAGTCCGGCCGCTGTTGTGAGTAGGCTTTGGTAAATTCCTCCTGAAACATCGGCCAGGGTAGCATACCCATTGTTGGCCGATAACTGTACAAACGCCTGGATTAAACCAGAAACGGTACCAAGCAGTCCTAGTAAGGGACAGACATAAATTATTGCTAAGAGAATGCCGATATTGTGCTCTAACCGTGGGACCTCCAGTTGGCCAGCTTCGCGAACTATCTCGCGCAGCTCTGAACGTGGGAGATAATAGCGTACTATCACTGCGTATATGACACGGGTAACAGGAACCGAGGTAGCTTGGCACTCGATACGTGCTTCGGCTATGTTTCCCTTGCGGACTAGCTTTGCCAAGCCCCTTAGAAACTCGCCGGTGTCTATGGCGATACGATGAAAGTAAATTAAACGCTCAACGAACACTGCCGCCGAAACCACGCTACAGAAAAAGATCAGCCACATCAATGGGCCGCCCTTTTGCATGTAGTCAATCATCTTTGACTAATAGATTAGCTAATCCTTGGCTGCAAGCTTCTCTAGAGAAAGTAGCTTGCCTGCTTCTTTGCTCTATCGGAGCCGAATAGGGAGCGGTTCCTGTTGAATTTCCGACCGGGTCGCAGGTCGGGTAAACGCAAGAATGCTTATCGCGGCCGTATTGGCCGCAACGGCACGTTCTCCTGGTTGAATCTATAAAGCAGGATTTGAGTCAACGCGTCCAGGGTCGCAAACACGTTTCGACCTTTCACAGCGACGGCTTCGAAGCTCGGAACCCGCCGTTTGCGATTATTTAGAAGAAATTGCAAATAGCAAATCGAAGCGGCATTATCCAGATCGCGTTTGTTAAACTGAAGTACGTACGGAAGACGATCCAAACTCAAACTTTGCTTCTCAAGATTCTCTTCAAGGTTCCTGAAGCTCTCGACATTTTCGGCCATCTTTTCCCACTCGGAATCAGCCACAAAGACAACTCCGTCAACACTTCGCAAAACGAGTTGTCTGGTTCCATTGTAGATAACCTGGCCGGGCACAGTATAGAGCTGAAATTTGGTCTTGAAACCGTGCAGAATCATGGCATTAACGGGCAGGTAATCGAAAAACAAAGTTCGATCCGCAGCTGTAGCGAGTGAAATCAAATCTCCTCGATACGCAGGCGAAAAGCGCGAATGAATATAAGTTAAATTGCTCGTTTTTCCGGAAAGCGCCGGACCGTAGTAAACGATCTTAAACTGAATCTCTTTCTTGGCTTCGTTTATGACCGGCATCGTTTCAGGATGGCGTTAGCATTCGTTAAGTCGCACAAGCTCTGGTAGGATGATCTGGATCTGTTCCCTGACACCAGGACGAAACGGGCGGCGATCGTGCGACACAGTGAGGACAAAAGGGCCTAGCACAAAAGTACTGAACTGTTGTGAGCCCGCGAAAAAAGTCAAAGCGTTCAGCTGCCCCAAGCTCGTCTCGGCCAGAAGATCACGAGCATGTCTTGAGATGTTTGCAAAGACGCTGAACATCGGGTCGTTCAAGTCCCTGAACGTACCAGCCAAATTCTCTCCGTTAAGGTTCTTCATGCAGGCGCCGCTCAGACCGGGAAGATGAGCGATTTTTTGCACAACTTTGTTCAGATCCAATTCTTCCTCTGTCATAAAGATCGTTCGCAAAAGGTCAGAGCAAATAGGTGTATGGGCCTGTAAAGGTTTTTTGGCCCGCTCGACACTTTCAGGATGGTTCGAGAGATCGTTCGTGATTTTGGATTCTGGACTCGGAGCAGGATCCAAGTTCGGTGCTGTAGCATCCTGCTGTGCTTGTAAAGTAAATGGCGTCTCGACTAGGTCGGTCAGGGTCTCTATTTCTTGATCATTCCTGAGTCCAATGATCTCGGGCGGCAGTTGTTCCAGGATTTCACGCAATGGCAACTGAACAGTCTGCGACAAGTCCAACCCGGCTAAATTTAGTTCCGGCGATAGCTGGCCAGCAAATTCTTTCAGGCTCAGCAAAATCTTTCCTGATGCTAACTGCGGTCGAATTAGGAAAAGAGGGATCTTAATATTAGCTTCAGTTTGGGAATAGTTTTTTGATTTATCGGGCTTTAGTTGACTCAAAAGTGAACCGAGTGGAATGAAAACACGCTGCCGGTCGACGTCGGACTGCTCCGGTGCGGCTTCAACTTCGCGGCAATCTGGCTCCAACTCGATTATGTCGGCGACGCTGGCCGGCGAAGCCGCTGTTGAAACGTTCTGGAAAGGTGGCGACTGTTCCGCTATTTCGTGGACCTCGGCTGTGATTTCCGTGCTGATGACCCTGTCGGTCCCAGTATTTTCAGTCGACATTTCGACCTGCGCCGGTCCCGGCTTCATCGGCCCATTTGCTTCACTGACGTCTGCGATGGGTGCGGGGAAAATTTCCGCAAACGAAATCTTCGACGTCTCTGAATAGCTGCTCTCAGAGACTTTTTCCTCCTTCGGCTTTGATCTAAACCACCTAGAAAAGGGCATGAAATACTCCTTGAAAAGAACCGGCAGTGAAAAACAATCTAGTATTCGCTGAAAGCAAGCCTGGTCACAATATAAAACTTCCACCAAACGGGTTGTTACATAAGTGGAGAGACATAAAGCTTAAGTACTGTTATCAGACCTCCCGGATAGTACCAAGTTCGGTCGAAATAGAAACTCTCGTCCTTGGCTCGATATCGCAGGTGGACCACTTTCCCTGCCTGGTTAGAATCATAGACGTAAAAGAGCAGATCTCCGTTAGGTTTGGCCGAGTAGTAGTATGCCAGCAAGCAATGATTAATCGGCCTGAATCGCGTAATGTAAACCGCCCGAACAGTGCCTTTGTCCAACTCATGTTTCAGCCAGAAAGCGAGTGAGCGCTGTCCAGAACGAAACACTGGCATAACTATCCGCCAGTTACCTAGCCTGAAACAGGGGGGCCACCACCTGCCAAGCTCTTTTTGCAAAAGTGAGCGACGATCTTCAGAAAACTCGTAAAGGTCCTTGTAACCCGGGATGATAATCTTTTCGCGGCGATTGCTCCATGCAGGAATGCGGCTGAGGCGTCGAATGATCGTTCGGTAATCAGCCTCCGAATCCTTCGGCAACTCAGGACGAAAAACTCCAAATTTGTAAAACTGCATAACTCCGCGCGTCAAAACAAAGCAATGTCTCGAGAAGTCCGGAATGGCGCCATCCGGCCGCCGCTGAATTTCAACATCTCCATTTTGCGAAGTTTTGTACAAGTAGTAGGTCTCGTTAGAGAACGCGAATGTATCAGCGGGAAACTCAAATGGTTTATTAGCTGCTGACGCGGTTTCTAAGATTAGCGCAGTGAAGAACAAAAAGAGGTACACCGTTTCGTTAATACTGCTTTCGAAGGTTGCTCGGCAAAATGTTCAGCTCTGTACGATATTTAGCTACTGTTCGACGAGCGATTGGTATACCGCGTTCGGACAAAATTTCCACGATTTCTTTATCGCTCAAAGGATTATGGGCGTATTCACCCCGGATGAGTTCGGCAATGGCCCCTTTTACACTCGTGTTGCTGAGCGCTGCTCCCGAGGAGGTCTGATACCCTGGCGTAAAAAAGTACTTCATCTCAAAGACGCCGTGCGGTGTCGCAATATATTTTCCGGATATCGCTCTGCTTACCGTCGTTTCATGCACACCCACGACTTCCGCTATCTGTGCCATCGTCAGCGGTTTCAACGCAGAGGTTCCATTCTCCAAGAAATCGTGCTGGCGTTTGACTATCTCGTTCGCAATATTCAAAATCGTTTGCTGTCGCTGATGAATACTTTTTATGAGGAATTTCCCGCTTCGGATCTTCTCTCGAATGTAATCGCGAACCTC
>JAFAXJ010000692.1 GCA_019241095.1 Verrucomicrobiota bacterium
CATTATAAGGCGCTGCAATCGGTTAAGTTGCTGGATTTTTTCTTCGCCCATCCGCTCCCTATGCTTGCGGATTAGCGGATAGGATCAACGCTAAATCGTCTCTCCTTGAGAACTCTTGTCTGTTTTGACCGGAACGACAGAATCAGTCATCCAGCATCCTGCCAGGTCGCCGCTAGACTGCTTAGTAAGAACAAAAAGGTACCGAAACTGCTGCCCGTCAGAGGATTGAATTTCCACCGCCACCTCCGAATGTTCATCGCCCATGACGACACCTACAATTTTTGAAGACAAAGAGTTAATCAACGGCAAATAAGCCGGTGCGCGAACGATCTGTATGAAATGCTCTAACGGACCCGTAATCTCTTTGTTGGAAGGAGACGCGAAGCGAAACGTGCGTTCGATCCCGGAGTCTGGTTGCGGATCGTCATTATGTTGGAGCGCGCTAATTTGAAACTGTACCACCTGCTCGGGAGTTAGCTCCGGCTTAGGTGAAAGCTCAATCACCTGCGCTGCGCAAGCATAGGAGAACCAAAAGAGAACTCCATTCAGGATGAATCGCGGAAAGAACACAATCAATGTTCGCAGCACAAAATGATTCAGATGCAATCACATGAACAAAGCACTTGGCGCTCAGCGCCAGGTTGGCTCATGGCTCCGGAGTGACCGGCCCTTCGAGGTTGCCGGTAACGGCGATCGTCCCCGGAGGTGCGATCCTACTTTTGCGCTGAGCGCCCAATGTACCTGAGATAGATCTGTCTTGCGCCCCTTCCTTCTTCTTGGCCCGGTACCAACGCTTTAGGCGTTACAGGATTGTAACAATTGGAAAGTTGCTCGAGACTTAGTTTCGATGTTGTGGAGAAGTCCGTACTGTCTATGAAAACAAGATTAGCCTTTCTATTGACTCTCGGCTTTCTGGCCACCCAATTTTTCAGCTGGTCGGCACGTGCTCAGACTGTTTTACAAGGTGGAGGAGCGACCTTTCCAGCTCCTTTGTATGTCCGCTGGATCGCAGAGTACACGAAAGCAAGTCCAGGTGTGCAAATTAACTATCAAGGCGTTGGTAGCGGGACCGGCATAAAAAATTTTACAGCTGGTATTTTCTCTTTTGGTGGCAGCGATGCCGCGATGACCGATGAACAGATCGCCGCGGTGAAACAGGGTGTTGTGCTGATACCGGCCACGGCGGGAAGTATCGTTCTGGCTTACAATATACCTGGCGTGAACAGCTTGAGGCTTTCTCGAGAGGCGTACGTAGGAATATTTCTGGGCAAAATCAAGCGCTGGAACGATAAAGCAATCGCAGGTGCGAACCCCGGAACTAAGCTCCCCAATTTGCCGATTACCGTTTGCACGCGTTCGGATGGTAGCGGCACAAACTTCGTTTTTACCAAGCATTTGTCGGCAATCAGTCCAGATTTTGAAAAGGCAGTAGGATTCGGCACTACTGTATCATGGCCGACTGGCGTTGCAGGCGCAGGCAACCCAGGGGTAACGGCTTTGGTGAAACAGAACAAAGGCGCTATCGGCTATGTCGAGTACGGATACGCGAAAAATAATAAGATCCCGTTCGCTATGTTACAAAATAAGTCCGGAGAATATGTCGAAGCGACCACGGCATCAGGAGAAGCGACTTTGGCCACGACTCAATTTCCTCCAAACGTGTTACGTGCCTGGCCATCCGATCCGGAGGGGAAAAATGTCTATCCTATTGCTACATTTACCTGGCTGTTACTTTCCAAACAGTACTCCGACCAGAAAATTGGAGATGCGATCAAGAAGTTCGTCACCTACGGGTTAACCGACGGTCAACAATTTGCAGAAGATTTGGGGTATATCCCCTTGCCTAAGCAGATCGTAGATAAAAGCATGGATGCACTAAAACAGGTTCAATAGGAGTTCAGTAGCACCAGGACTAATGACTACCAACTCGTCAGCCCTAGGCACAGGCAATCCTTTGTCGGGATTGAAGAGGCGACGTGATTTCTTCCTGGTGCTGACCTGGGTGACTTCCGTCGCTGCAGTCATTACCCTGGTCGCGATCATTATCAGTATTTTAGAGCCCGGTCTGCCAGCCATTCAAAAAGAAGGACTGGGCTTTTTTACCAACGCGACT
>JAFAXJ010000054.1 GCA_019241095.1 Verrucomicrobiota bacterium
ACCAGCGGAAATCATTCTCGAAGATGAAGATCTCATCGCGATCAGAGACGTAAATCCACAAGCTCCGATCCATGTGCTGGTGATCCCGAAAAAGCCGATTCCGCGGCTGAGCGCAGCTGACGCTCAAGAAGCCCGGCTACTCGGAAAGCTTCTGCTGGCCGCAGCCGCAGTTGCTGAAAAGCTTAATATAGCCGATTCAGGTTTTCGAGTTGTGATCAACAATGGCATTCACGGTGGAGAGACCGTACCGCACTTGCATATTCATCTGCTTGGAGGGCGGCACATGAGTTGGCCTCCCGGTTAAGAGTTGAGGCAAGCGCCGCAATCTTTGTTTGGGCTAGCATACTCTGACGGATTTCAAGGGCGAACTGAAAGCCCTCCGTCTTCAATGCCTTGCTCCTCGCGGCTCCCCACACTATCTTCAGCGGGGCGCATGAATGTTTCGTACGATCTTTTGATAGTCGGCGCGGGCTTCTCCGGAGCAGTTTTAGCTGAGCGGTTTACCAGAGTTTGCGGGAAGAGATCGCTCGTAATTGATCGCCAGCCTCATATTGCGGGAAACGCCCACGATCGGTACGACCATTGGTGCGAAACTATTGCGGGCCATATTCGTGTAAGAGAAGCCGAACAACCATTATCCGCGAGTATCCCGATGATTTTGGTCCAGGCAAGGAACCTTATTATCCGATTCCGGCGGACGATGCGAAGTCCATGTATCGTAATTATACTGAGCTCGCCCAAAAGCAAAAGAGGGTCAGCTTTATCGGCCGGTTAGCGACATACAAATATTATAACATGGACTAAGTAGTCGCCATGGCGCTGACCGAATTTGATCGGCTCGCGCCCTAATTCTAAAGGTGTTTATCCCTTCGACTCTGAAAAGTGTTTCAGTTGCACTCTCTCCCTCTGTTCCCTCGATCTCTAAATTCCCATGTCTGCTGGTAAATCACTGAAAAGCTTTGCCCCACCTATGCCGTTTAGGCGAAGCTCCCATTCCCTTGATAATCAAGGGCGGATGACCGCAGGCGTGAAGTCTGACTTCCAATCAAGGCCTGTCATTTCGCACGCGCAGCCCAGCCTCCTAGGTAGTTTTCTTTTAACGGGTCTGGGGCAATAAGCCTGAAATCCCGGACATCGTAGGGCAAAGCTTTTCAGAGTTCCTGCGCCGTGCAGGTTCCACAATCTGACACGGGAATCGGCAACTCTATAAGCCGAAATTTTCTAAAGAACTACTCGCGAAGTACCAGCCCCAGTCTTTCCCGAAACAACGTTTTTATTCTGGCATGAATGGAGTTTACTTCGTCGACGGTCAAAGTCCGGTCGCTGGCTCGATATGTCAAACTTAAGGCTAGAGATTTCTTGCCAGCCGGAATCCTTAGACCTGTTGGATCAACAAAAAGATCAAATAGCTTTACCTCAGCTAAAAGCGGCTCTTGGTCAGTCGCTAGAACATCCAGAATGCGTTGATAGTTCAGCTCAAGAGGAGCAATTACCGCGACATCGCGTGTCATAGCGGGAAACCGGTCCAGAGGTTTGTATTGGAAACCCCTTCGATCAGGAATACGATCCAGGTCTATCTCTGCGACCAAGATGGGGCCCTTGCTTCCAAGTTCCTGAGCCAATGATTTTCTGAGCTGGCCCAATCTGCCTAATCTCACGTGAGCGCTAGAAACAACAGAGCAAATGAGTGGCACAACAGTCGTTGTCTCAGTCCTCTCGACAAGGATTGGATCACCCAAAGTTGCTTCTATGATACCTTTCAAATCGAACAAATCGTAAAATAAACGCTCCTGGTTCCAAAGTTTTTCTACCCGTTCGCCTGCGACAACCAGACCAAGAAAAAGTCTCTCTCCTGAGGAGTCAAAAACCCGTCCGATTTCAAAAAGACTCACACCGGCGGCTCCACGACGGAAATTATGTTCCGCAGCTCGCAAAAGACCAGGTACTAAGGATGGCCGTAATATACTCTGATCTTCTGACAGCGGATTCCGTAGCGCGACCGTGTCAGGCGTGGGCTCTAACACATATTGAAGAGAGAGTCGATCTATTAACGTCAGAGTACGAGCTTCTCGCAGTCCCATACCCGCAAGTCGCTGACGCAGTTTCATCCATCGATCGTGAATCTGATCGGATTTGGTGGCAGAATTCACCGCATTGTTAACCCGAGAAGGGATATTTTGCACGCCGGCCAACCGGCAAACCTCCTCGATCAAATCGACCTCCCGACGGAGGTCCCAGCGATAGCTCGGGATCTTCCAGAGGTCGGGCCCGGTCTCTATCAGCCCCAGACGACCAAGCAGCTTTTGCGGTTGGCTGATCTTCATACCCAAAAGGGAATTGCAACGTTCAGGACGCATTATCACTTCGAATGACACGCGTGGAGGCACTCCAACACCGATCAACCCCGGTTCGGCATGACCTGCAGCGATCTGTAAAATCAGATCGGTGCATTTTTGAGATGCCAAATCCACAGTTTCAGGATCAATTCCACGCTCAAATCGATAACTGGAATCAGAAAACAATCCCAATCGACGGCTTGTACGGCGAATCGTCGCGGAATCGAAAAAGGCCGACTCTAACAATACATCTCTGGTCTGTAGTGTCACCCCGCTATCCTCACCGCCCATCACACCGGCGATTACCAGGGGTCGTTCTCGATCGGCGATAACCAAATCATTTAATCCTAACTCATATTCTTTGCCGTCAAGCGCCAGCATTTTTTCATTCGCCGCCGCTCTTCGTACGATCAAGTTGCCGCGGATCCTTGCGGCGTCGAACGCGTGCAAGGGTTGACCCACGTCGAGAAGTATATAATTCGTAGCATCGACGACGTTATTGACAGAGCGAAGCCCGGCAGATTCTATTCGACGCCTCAACCAAGCTGGGCTTTGACTTACCCTTACTCCTCGAATGATGCGGGCTGTATAGTATGGACACGCATCAGAAGCTTCAACCCGAACAAAATCCGACTTCTCCCTCTCTGCAATGGGAGTTAGTTTCAGTATCGGCCTTGGAACATCCAGGAGCGCTGCCAATTCGCGAGCCATTCCGAAATGGCTAAGAAGATCCGGACGGTTAGGTGTCACCTCAACATCCAGAATAATATCTTCTGGATATATCTCTGAGATCGGCGCGCCCAAAGTTGCGTCAGAGTTTAGTATCAGCAAGCCAGCGCTGCCTTCTGCCAACCCGAGCTCTTTGGCACTGCAAAGCATACCTTCAGATTCGATACCCCGAAGCTTGCTCGTCTTTATTTTCATGCCGCCGGGCAAAACCGCTCCCGGCAAAGCGAGAGGAACTTTGTCCCCAACACGAAAATTCCGTGCTCCACACACAATCTGGCGTGAAACAAGCGACCCATCGCTCACTCGACAAACGCTCAGGCGATCCGCATTA
>JAFAXJ010000318.1 GCA_019241095.1 Verrucomicrobiota bacterium
CTCTCCGAGCAGATCATTGGCAGATGGTTGAAAGCGACAGGAAACCGCGACCGGGTTCTAGTAGCAACGAAAGTCCGCGCGGCGATGGGTCAGGACTTTTCTGAGGGCGACGATCACCCGTTGCAGCGTGAAGGGCTTTCCCGACGCTGGATACTGCGAGCATGCGAAGATAGTCTCAAGCGATTACAGGTCGACTATATCGATCTTTATCAGGCGCACTACATCGACCCTCGTACGCCCATTGAGGAGACTCTTTCCACCTTTAGCGATCTGGTTCGCAAAGGTTACGTCCGATACATTGGTTGTTCGAATTTCAGCGCCTGGCGTCTGATGGAAGCTTTGTGGGTCTCAGATAAACGAGGATACGAGTCATTTGTATCGATTCAGCCCGAATACAGCCTTGTATCGCCTGTTCGTGCCAATTTTGAAAGAGAGCTTTCCAGAGTCTGTCGCAAGTACGGGATCGGCGTATTGCCCTACAGTCCGCTTGCAGGAGGGTTTCTGACGGGGAAATACCGAAAAAATCAGGATCTGCCGTCAGGTGTTCGGGTCGAAGGTAATCGGCAACGCATGACCGAGCAGAATTTTAATATTGTGGAAAAACTGATCGAAATCGCGGAGCGGCACGCGTCGACTCCCGCACGCGTTGCTCTCGCCTGGCTCTTGGCGCAGCCTTTTGTCACTGCCCCGATCATCGGCGCCAACAACGCTGCGCAATTGGCCGATTCGATGGGCGCTACGGACCTCGCCTTAGCACCGGAGGAAATAGACGATATCTCGACGGTTTCAGATTGGGAGAAATCCAGGACCGATCGCGAGGCTTGAGGAGGTCGATGATCAAACAGAGTTCAGCTAGGGCTATGTTTTATTAGCCCTGGCTATCAACTCTTCGCAGCTCAACCGAATGAACTCGATTAGGGCTGGCCGGATCCGCCGCCGGAGCCATAGACGTTCCCCGTGGCATAGCTTGCGTCATTGGCAGCCAGCTGAACATAGATGGAAGCTAGTTCCGCGGGTTGCCCGGGCCGTCCAAGTGGAGTTGTGCCACCGAATTTTTTAAGTTTCTCCTGACTCGCGCCGCCACTGACCTGCAGCGGTGTCCAGATAGGGCCAGGAGCAACCCCGTTAACCCGAATACCTTTGGGCCCCAACTGTTTAGCTAACGGTTTCACATAGTTCATCGTCGCCGCCTTCGTTTGCGCGTAATCATACAGATCGCCTGACGGGTCGTAAGCCTGCTCGGAAGTCGTTCCGATGATTACCGAACCTGGCTGCATGTGAGGCAACGCAGCTTTGATTATCCAGAAAGGGGCGTAGATGTTAGTTTTCATCGTCCAGTCAAACTCTTCAGTACTGATGTCGAGGATCGACTCACGTGATTGTTGGCGCCCCGCGTTGCTGACTATGATATCTAAACCGCCTAAACCGCTTAAAGCGTCGGCCACAAGATTTTGGCAGAACGCTTCTTCCCTCAAGTCTCCTGGCAAGGGAATCGCTTTCCGGCCTTCAGCTTTGATCAGCGCAATGACTTCCTGTGCATCAGGTTCTTCGGTAGGAAAGTAGTTGATCGCCACATCAGCTCCTTCACGGGAATAGGCAATGGCCGCCGCGCGACCCATCCCAGAATCGCCGCCGGTTATTAGCGCCTTTCGGCCGAGCAGGCGACCGCGACCCTGATAACTTTTCTCACCGTGATCCGGACGCGGATCCATAAGGCTGGTTAAGCCCGGCCAGGGTTGCGACTGCTCTTTGAACGGCGGCTTGGGAAATCTAGTGGTAGGATCTTGAAGTTCTTTTTGCACAGAAGTCTCCGTTTTTTCACTTTTCTCAGCAGCGAACACGTTCGGCGCAGCCGCAGCAACTATACCTGCGCCTAACCCAGTAATCGCCGTACGCCGATTGATTCGACTTTGCTCATTCATACCGCAGATCGAGTTCGGGTCCCGCCTTGGATGTACCGGGAATCGGAAGTCAGGAGGCAGGAGCCGGGAGACAGGGGCCATGCCTCCGAACGGATAAGCACCAACTGCGAATCGAGAGCAAAAGGGACTTGCAACCGGTTGAGCAGTTTGCGGCTATTCAACACTTCGAGAGATATGAAAGCCGTTTGCGAGTCTTTCGTACGGTTTGACCGCAAACAATTTTCCTGGTCGCGGGCTGAAAGATTGCGATCCGTAAGACTCCGACGGCTCCTGGCTTCCTGCTGCTGGCGCCGGGGAACATTAGCTACCGGTATAACTGATTCTCCAGATAGTGTTTCCCGCATCTTCGCTCATTAAAAGCGCGCCATCTTTGGCGACGGTCAGTCCAACGGGCCTGCCCCAGACATTGCCTGCAGGCGTAACAAAGCCTGTAAGAAAGTCTTCATAAACTCCATTGCGGGAGTGGCCGTTCTGATCCATGGGGACCCGTACAATCTTGTAACCTGTTCGACGCGACCTGTTCCAGGACCCGTGAAACGCTGCGAACAAATTATTCCGATATTCGGCAGGGAACTGATGACCCGTGTAGAATACCAGGTTCAAAGTTGCCGAATGCGCTTGTACCAGCACATCCGGTATAATTACCCGGGCAGCTAACTCGGGGTGCTGGCCTGCATGGCGTGGATCTTGGTGCGAACCGATGTAAAACCAGGGCCAGCCATAAAAACCGCCTGCCCGGACACTGCTGATATAGTCGGGCGGCAAATTGTCACCGAGTCCGTCCCGTTCGTTTGTACTCATCCAAAGGGTACCGCTCAATGGATGCACCGCGATCCCAACAGCGTTGCGAATTCCCCATGCATAAACCTGCCGGTCAGTGCCGTCGGAATTGAATTCGAATATGCGCGCGCGCTGATTTTCTCCAGGTTCATCACCTTCGTCCACGTTTGATCTAGAACCAATCGATACGAACATCTTACGACCATCGTTGCTGAAAACCACCGCCCGAGTCCAATGACCTCCGCCACGTAGAAGGCCGCCCGGTGAAAGATCCACGCCAATTGATTCCGCCGGACCTCGTGCGCGCAGATCGCCATCGCGATAAGGAACACGAATAACTGAGTCGGTATTGGCGACATACAGATATTGCGGGTTCGGGCCCGGGGGATAGAAGGCTAATCCGAATGGCTGTCGCAAACCGCTAACAAACACCTGCCGGGTTGCGACACCTGTGTGATCAGGAGACTCCCGCAGGGCGACCACTTCGTTTCTTGAGCTATCGGTAACAAAAACATCTCCGTTGGGGGCGGTTAACAAAAACCGGGGTTGGCTAAAGCCGCGCGCAAACTCGAGGACCTGAAACCCTGGAGGAACATGCAGTTTCGCGTCAGGTGGGCGAGGAACGATTGCCGGCGCATTATCAAAAGACTTGGTCTGATAGGGAGACGGCAGGTCCTCAACTGTAATTCGTCGTTGCACGCCGGGAGTGTCCGTCGTCCAATCGCCCATTGCGGCTTTCCCGGTTAACAACTTAGCATTCTCGTTGGCCGGATCGACGTCAGTCGGATGGGCTGCAGTGAATGAGAGGAGTAGGTCGAGGGCAACCAGCAAGTAGAACCTGACTTCTAAACGGGGCTTCTTAGACTTGGTTCGATTCCGCATAGTAAAAGCAAATAGAATCCCATCCATTGGCTTCAGTTCTTCTCGTTCCATAACGATACCCGGGATGTCTGTTCTGCAAACAAACTTGCCTTTGCTCAATCGTGCTTTTTACTAGAACTTAATTTGCAAGAGTAATGATATTGGTCGTCTTTTTCGGCTTCCCGCTCTCCGACGCGTGGAGTATCAGGCGACTCTAATATTTTCGCGGGTCAGAGCCTCATCGACCGCGACAGAAAGGTCGCTGCGCACCTGCACCCAATCTTCGTATCGCTCCGTCCAAGCACGAAGACTAAAGCTCACAGCAGCAGAGGCAAAGTTAACAACGTGTGCTTGGGGCGGCGGCTCTTTTGTGATGCCGGGGTGATTGGCGGCCGCACGCTTCAATACCTCGATCACATGTTGCGGTGCCGCGCCTCGAGCTACAGTGACCGAAACTTCGATCGCGCGGTACCAATCCGACAGGGTCCAATTGGTCACCTTATTAGAGATTATCGTTCCGTTTGGAACAATGACTTCGGAGCCGTCCGTCGTGCGAATTACGCATGCTCGAACACCGATGCGTCGGACCTCTCCAATGTCCGCATCCAGTTGGATGATATCACCGACTTTAATCGGACGCTCGAAGAGCAAGATCACTCCGCAAACGAAGTTATTGATAACCGTCTGCAATCCGAATCCGACTCCGACGGTAAATGCGCCTGCCAAAATTGTAACCTTTGTAAGATCGATACCGAGCACGGCTAAGCCGACGAAAAATCCGGTGAGCAGGATTGCGTAGTGAACCATCGTGGAAATCGCCTGCGGGATGCCCCGGGCGAGGTGCCAATGGTAATAGATGTCTTCCTCCAAGAGAAAACGCACAAACCGCGAGGCGGCGAAAGCAGCCCAGACCGTCCCCAAAAAGAGAAGTACCTGTCCCAATGAAATTCTCAAGGAGCCTATTGCCAGGTTCGCCCGAAGTACCTCTTCAGTGCTCGTGATCAGTGGCGTCCGTAGCCCGAAAAAGTTCAGCGTCAGACTTGCCCAGTACAGGAACGCGAGCACTGCAGCAATGTCGCAGATACGCTGCTGGAGCATTGGGCGGTTGAGCCGGACGACGCGCATTACAGCAAGGGGCCGCTTTCCAAGGCAAATGATAATTAGCGCTTCGAATATTCGCAATCCAGCATACACGGCAGCGCCGACGTACGCGCTTCTAAGTGCACCGCCCCAGAGTAGATTGGCCAAGTTGACATACCCGAAAACGTTTGCCAGCAGAGTTGCCGGAAAAACGATCAGGCCGGCTTTGATACCAACTCGAATCGTCCGCGCGAAAAGCTTCGTCGTCTTGCCATCGATGGTCGTTGAATGATTCCTTCGAAACAGCCAGATTGAAAACAGGGTTCCGCCTAACATCTCTATGGTGAAGACTAACCGGCCCAATAGCGGTAGGAGTGAAGCGAGCAATCGCAGTTGATCAACAAAGTACAAGACGATCAGGGCGTTGAGGATCGGGAATAGCGCTCGATCGATTAGGCGGCGCAGAATGAACCCGACGGAAACAAGGAGGACTCCCCAAAGTATTGCGCGGATCAGAAACGGAGCCATCGAATAGATCGAGCCGGTGATAAGAAACGAGAGTGTTATTGCCGTTGAAAGAGGCAAATCAAAGACCGGCGCCGCAGGCCGAAGACTCGGCTGTTCCTCGGTCCATTTGTGTACTCCGCGCCGCAGCCGATTCACGAACAAAAAAAGCACAAAAATGATGGCCGCATGAAGCAACAAGACGATCGGTTCGTGTCTGATGTAGGCTCTAAACAGGGCTGCACTTGCGCTCGGTATGAGCGATGCTTGGCTTTCCTCCCTCCATTCTTTGAGCCCTAGGCTCCAGAGAGGCGGACTATCTTGAATGAAGAGGTTTTTGACCGCATTCGCTTGCGCCCGCTCAAAAGCCGGAGCAATCGCTTGCAATCGAGCCGTGGCCTCCAGAACATGGCGCTGCAGGCTCAAATCCCGTTCTCGAAGAGATTCTGCCGATTGCTGTGTGCGACCAATGAAGTCAATGAGAGTCTGCAAGCGTTTAGGGAGATCCGGCTCGGCCTTGGATAGCTCTTGTAACTGAAGAGTCAATTTCCAGATCTTCTTCAACTCGTCCAATTGAGCAACCTGAGCGTCCAGAGTTTTGGACCGTTCCGTCAGATCATGATTCCAGCTGGAAAGTTGATCACGATACGTCTGCAAAATGATCTCCATGCTGTAAAGCAACTCCAGAGGCACACGTCCAGCGAGATATTTGGACATTTCCGCCGCTCGCAACTCGATCTCCCTCTTCAGCTGTGGGAGCCGTTTTTCAATGGTTGCGGTTACCTGGTCGGTCGACAGGGTGGTCTCGATGTTTTGAACCGACCCAACGGTGAATTCCGCTTGCGAGGCGATTTCAGAGAGAGAAATCGGCGTGGGTGCAGGGCCTTGTTTCGACGCCGCCGAGGAGAATTGCTCCGCTCCGGCGATGGCCCCGCTTAAACCCCAACAAAATGCGATCAATAAACCAGTGCGGATTTGTCTCTGCACGGTAAGAGATGCTGCAGTTCTTCCGCTTCGACGGTCCTTGAGATTACAGTCACGCCTCACCTGGCGCCGGGCGGATTAGAGGAAGCGAAAAGATAGCGGTGAATTTTCCATAGCCCTTTTTCCTTTCGAAGAATGAAAAGCTCGTTGTTGGCTTCCTGGACCGTTGTGTTGTTTTCCAAAATCTCGGTTTTCCCGGCCGATGTCGTTCGGACATAAGCCAGATCGCCCATTTCCACGATCTCATGGATGGTGAAGCTCACGTTTAGTTTAATGGCGCCAAAGACGTGGTCGTAGCCGGCTTTGACCGCATCTCGACCCCTAAGCGCTGCCGAAAATTCCGGCATGAACACGGGATCCTCTCCGTAAAGGGCGAGAGCGGCCTGCGTGTCGCTCGTATTAAGGGACTTTTCGTAGGCTCTAATAACGTGGACGATATCTTGGTTCATAGGTGTTGGGTCCTGTTATTGATGTTTTTTTTTAATTCCTTGGTTAAAACTCGATCGGTCGTCGCGACGATGAATGCGAACTCAGGTCGACCGGATTGTGCGAGCGGGCTCCGCTAAATTCGGAACGCGTTATTACCATTGCGTGACCATCCAGCTCAGGGAAATACTCTTTTTGGCCTGACGTGATACCCGAAAGGTATTACCCTTTCCGCAGGCTCAAAACCCATGGAATTACGCCGGTTGCGCTATTTTATTGCCGTTGCCGAGGAGCTCAATTTCTCGCGTGCCGCCCAGCGGCTCCACGTCTCGCAACCTCCACTGAGCCGCCAAATTCGTGATTTAGAGTCTGACCTGAACGTAAAGCTTTTTGAGCGCAATCGTCAGGAGGTTAAGCTCACGAGGGTTGGACGTGCGCTGTTGCCCCGAGCGAGAGAACTCATCCGCAGTGCCGAAGCACTGCGGACGCTCGCTGGCAAGACGCAGGCAGAAAAAAACGAGGACCTTCAAATAGGATATGCACCGGCTCCGACCGCGGCGATCATTGCGGGGATTCTCAGCCGATACCATGAGCTTGCGCCCGGAACTCCCGTCACTCTGCACGATCTTTCGCTAAGCGAGATCCTGACGGGACTTAAAGCAAAGAAGCTTCACGCTGGCCTGACTCTTCGGCCTAGACCGGGAGAAATGCGTGGACTTAAGTTCGAAGCGCTCCGACACTATTCGGTGGGGATTATCTGCGCCGATTCCAGTTCGTTGGCCGATTTATCCGCAATTCGTCCATCGTTGGTTCCGATGAACAAGTTGGTTGGCTACCGGGCCGCGGATTTCCCTGAATATCACCAGTGGGTGGCAAACGTTCTTGGAGTTAGCAAGGCTCGAGTCGGAATTAGTCAAGAATGCGACGGCGTAATGAGCGTCATTGCGGCGGTCGAGAGCGGGCACGCTCCTGCCGTCGTCGGCGAGTTCACAACCGCCGTGGCTGGAAGTCGCGTTCGTTTTGTACCTTTTGCCTCAAAAGTATCTGATATGGATGTGGGTTTGCTATATAGAAAAAGCGACAATGCGGAGAACGTCAGGAAGTTAATCGCTTCATCACTGGATTTTAAGCAGTTTTCGAAACAATACCCATAATTCTTCCGAGCTTGTCATGGCGCAAGATCTACCGCGTCAATCTGCGCCGGTGGGTGCGCGTGAGCGAAGAAAGGGTAGGGCGTCGTCTGCGAGGAGACCTGCTGCAACCCAGGATTCCTTCATCAGGTTTCAAAGCCGCTAAGCTCCTCCAAAATTGCCTTCAGTTCCGTCATAACTTCAAAATCTTTGGGCCGTCCCGATGAAACTTCAATTCTTGTTCATCGATCTCAAACGAGTCCGCAAACAGCTCGTCTTACGAATGAGCTCCCGCAATCTCGGCGAACAGGTCAAGCGGACCGAGGTCCATAGTGAGTGTGAAGTTCAGCCCGTTTTTCAGAGTTTGCAGATCAAGCTTAAACGGCAGCCCATTCGGAGCGCCACGCAAATAAGGGTTCAAGTTTTCCAGCGCCGTTGCGAGCCGGACCAAGTTTGAATCGGCGCGATTGTAAACTATGTCGAGATCATAGGTAAACCGGGAAGATCCAAACAAGTTGGCGGCCACAGCACCTACTACGACAAATTCCACTTCGTGAGCCATCAACACCTTTAGCATTCCCACTCCAGCTAGGATATCGTAGGTCTAGCGGCCTGCGCGAAGCTGCGTTGAGCTATTCAGGGTACTGAAAATGTCACATGATCTCAATCAGATGCGTTCATGAGCGCCCTCAAACTCTCAGAAGTTGAATCAGTTGGCCGGTACTCAAGACCAACAGGTCCATTGTAACCGCTGCTTTGCAGCCAACGAATGCATCTTTGCCAGTCGATCTGCCCACTCCCGGGTTCGTGGCGACCAGGAGCGTCTGCAAGATGAACGTGGGCAATGCGATCAACTCGACCCGCAAGCACATTCACGATCGACTCTGACATTACCTCAGAATGATAGATGTCGTACACGATTCTGATCTCGGGCATTCCCACTTCGTCAACGATGTCGAGCGCTTCCGCTGTGGAATTGAGAAAATACCCCGGATGATCCACAATAGTGTTGAGCGGCTCCAAACCTAAGCGGATACCGGATCCGGTCAATATCGCCGCAGCGCGGCCGAGACAATCGACAATCGCGGTGCTTTGTTCTGATCTTGAGCGATCTGCCAATTGGTTTCCCGCTTGTGCTATCAATACAGGTGTTGCGAGGCGGTGCGCCACATCTACTGAATGTTTCAGGCCCTCCAGAAACTCGGTGTGGCACGCGGGATCTGTCAGCGGAATCATTGGCTCAGCCACGAACCCCGCGATCGCGACGCCCGTTTCCTTCAATGCTGCTTCAATTGCCTCAATATCCTTGTTGCTCCACCTCCAGAACTCCACGTAAGCAAAGCCTGCTTTCCGTGCAAGGCGGAT